>JADJLX010000006.1:300000-492912 GCA_016709865.1 Bacteroidales bacterium | reverse complement strand
TGTCTGGAAAGATCGCAGCACAAAGGGGTAATTTTTTTTGATGAATTCGCAAAAATGTTAAAATTTCCATCAGTGCTTTCATCTGCAGAGTACTTCTATCAGGCGGCCAGAAAACAGGAGGCAGCTATTGAATTGTGCTTCAATCTCCAAACCAGCTACCAAAAACGATGCTTCAAATGCAATGATCGATATACACAGGTAATGTACATTATGCAAAATGAGAAAGGCTACAGGGGAAAGATTGGCTGAGCGCCTTCTTCTCTAAAGGAGTGCTAAGAGAACCAGTTGGGATCAATCAAATACAACTTCACGGGAAAAATAAAATATTCAGAATTTTTACTCCTGCATAGGATCTGAGAGCAATATAATGAGGTTGGAGCTGGCAAAGAAAGTTCTCCTGGCATTTCAGACTGAGGAAGGAGTACAATTGAGGTCATGGAACTTTTTAAAGAAACCGGAAATATGGAGAGTGCAATAGAAAAAATTCAGTAAAATCAAAAATGCTTAAATGAGAACTTTATGTGTGTTTTGCTGCTTATTCTGAATTGAAATCTTTGGTCAATTCCAGCTGGTTTAACCATGGTTGTAAAGAAACCCTACCTGGCAGGCCGAAGATGCAGCAAAAGAGAGTCTGGAAAAAATACGATCGTATTAGGCAAATTACCACCCCTTACCGAACAAGAATACACAAAGAAAGCTTACAGGCAATAAGGGACGCAACAGAGAAACTTAGAAAGATTAATCGCAAGGTTGCAAATTATCATAATCTTGAACTGGCTATTGTTCAGGTTAGTGGATCTTATACAAGGGTCCTTAATTCTTAAAAACAATTAGTGATCATAATTGTTTTAACTATCTGAATATCGCCACGTGTGAATCTATGATGGGGGCTGTTGAGCCAAACAAGCTGTGCCATTACGCTTACAGTGGTGCTTACTGATAATTTTTCTGAAATGTCCGATGGTGAAAAGCGTTTACTTAACATGAACCAGGCCATTAAAGAACTTAGAGATCTTGGAGTCAAATTCAGCAATAATCGAAGTTGAAATACTTGATAATCATGGATGCAACTTAGAACGCTTAAATTATATTAATAGCATTTTTAAGTAATTTATATGGGACTAGAGTATCTGGATAAAGTCTATAGAAAAAGCAATGTTTGCAGGTGATCTTGGTTACCTGGTCTTCCAACATAGTTTTCAAAATCTATAGAGCCTTAATATTGGCTCTCTCGCTTTTGGAAGAGCTTCTTCAGAAGCTTTTCAAAATCAGGGAAAGTCTTGTGAGGAGATGAAGGATTTTCTCCCTATACCCTGCTTAGAATGCTTGGGCTTTTTGCTGGTCGGATTAAGTACTCAGATTTAGATGTATTTGATTCAGCATGTGCAATGATCGAATCGGAGGCATTAAGGGGTTTTAATAGCAAACCGGATTTATTTACTGTTTCTTCCTTCCTGTTACTCCGCCACCGGCTAACGAATCTGCAATAGATGGTGTTTTAAGAAAAGATTGGAGAGGTCGTAAATATGATGAATCCTTCCAGCTGACAGGAGGAGCCTACACCACATAACGCAGTTCTTATTAAAAAATCCTCGACTTTTTAATCTACCCTGTTTTTTCTGGCGGAGCGTTATTTCTTTATGGGGCTTATCAAAATCTTTTATTCCATTAATGATTGCCCTTTCAATCTTCGATAAAACTAAAGATTATATATACAATGTTTCCCAAGATGTATGCTCGTTACTATCTGGTCATAATCCCATATGCTTTCGTGGTTGTTTTTGCAAATACCCTGTTTGATATAATGACTGTTATTATGCCAGTGCCTCCTGTAGATCCATCCAGTATGGCTATTTCAGGAGGACTGATGGTTATTTTGGCTCTTATCCTGGTTATTGTAATCAAAATCAAGCTTTTTAAAATGTCAATGCCCTTTTGAAAGAATTAATCAAGTAGCATGATGGACAAACCTAAAATAGATATCTATAAACCCTAATTATCAATCTGACTGGTCGTATGGGGTTTAATGATTTCATTTGTTTGTTCATCGGCAATATTCGCATTTTCCATTAATAACCTTTACACCAAGCAGTTAAATACTGTGTTGGTTCTTGATTCTAATGGCGAAGTGATACCCATGAAGTGGATGCAAAGGGATGAAAACATTAAGGTTGAGATCAAAGACCACCTGAAAAGTTTCATACTTATTTCTATCAATATGATGCTTTTAATGTTGAGAAGAGCCTTGAAAAAGCTTTGTGGTTTGGCGATAATTCAATAGAGCAGCTTTATATAAAACGCAAGAATGATGGCTGGTATACAAAGGTTTCAAGTTATGGAATAAAACAAACTATTGAAATACTCTCTGAGAATATAGAGATCTTAGGAAATAACGAGCCTTATTCTTTTCCGGGTTAAGGCGGGTCTGTCCATCACACAGGATGACCAAACAGTTAGATATTCGTTTGAAACAACCGGGTTAATAATATTTGTTAGCCGGAATTATCCTCTAAACCCTCACGGGCTATTGATCACAAGGTTTGCAGAGAATAACCGCATTGAAATTAATTAACTATGAATAAGGAGAAGTTAATATTTTTGGTGCTATTGGCATAGTTATTCTGATAATGGTTATTTATGGTGTGAGTGTCTATTCTAAAAAAGACCCTTCTTCTGGATCTGCAGCTGCGGATTTTACCGTTCCTGATCTGGTAGAGAAAGACCTGGCAAAGGAGGAATATAATAACCGGCTAAAAAAGGCCAACTCTTACCAGGAGCCGGAAGTAAAACAGGATCTATCAAAACTGCTGATTTTAAAACTTACCAGTCAGAACCCCGCAAAGATGTTGAAATGAAGTCCAATACCGAGGACCAGGTAAGAATGCCGGTACCTCAGAAACAAGAACCCATAAAAGTAAAAAGGAAAAATACTGGCAGAAACAAGAAGCGTAGCTCCTCAGAAGAAAGAAGAAGATACCGGAGGTTTTGGAATAATTGTTTCTGAAAGATCCTCAGGAAAAAATCCGCACATGGTTCGCAGGCTAAAAACGACGGGTTTACTGCTGCAATGCTGGAAGAAGACACCAAAATAAAAAACCAATCATCGGTTGTTTTTTTCCTTCTTGAGGATCTCTCGATAGACGGAAAGGTTTTTAAGAAAAACGCCATCCTTTATGGGAAAGCTTCAGAATCTGGAAATGTTTTCGATATAAATATTTACCAGATAATGAATACTGATGGCTTGGTTTCCTCGGTAAATAGTTTAATTGTTTTCGATGAAAAATATTCCGGGGGCTTCCTATGAAGGAAACCTTAATGAATCGGTTAGGAAGGTGCCAGTCAAACCACTAATGAAACTTCTTCTGCTATTTCATCTGGTATTGCTGCAGGTACCGAGTAGGAATTGCCGCTAATGCCGTGGAGAATACAATAAGGGCCATGACAAGAAAAAAGGAACCAATCGTAAGCCCATATAAAGGCTACAAAGTTTTTATTAAAAAAGAGTAACATGAGAAATATTCTCTTAACAGTATTGTTTGCCTTTTGGCAGGTCCCATGACTGCTCAAAATATGGGTGTAATTGAAGTAAATAAAGACTTTACCGCAACCCTAAATTTCACTGATAGTATTGTTTTTATTGTTGTTGGCAACAATCCATCAATTGGGGAGAATAAAAATAAGTATTATGATATTTTTCAAAATGGCAAGAATTGCGTAATCCGTGGCAATGATCCTCTTTCCCCTGAAACGTCAATAACCGTTAAGCTTGATAATGAAAAGATCTGGTATGGCCGGTTGAAATATGGCGATAGCACGAAGATTTTCTATGACTTCACGAGTGAAGAAATTAAAAAGACAGATGAGAAGAAAATGAGAGAGGTCGCCACCCTTGAAAGCAATAACTCAAAGATGAAAGAACGCCTTAACAGCGTACTCTCTGATAAGACAGAATATAGCTCGATCGGCAAGGTAGAGAATGGTTTGACCTTTCAGGTTGCCAACATAAAGAATGACGACAATTTTACATACTTCAAGATCATTATAATTAACAATACCGGCAGCGATTATAACATTGACGGAATATACTTCAAGGTTGTGGAGGGAAAGCGAAAAGGGATGAAAAACGAGGCCAAGATCGAGCAGAGAATTAAAATCGAATTTGAATCCTGTGAAGGTTGTTACTGCATACCAAAACAAGAGCTGGGTTATGTAACAGAGCGTTTTACCGGAGGCAAGGTCGGCTCTCTGGTTATCCAGCTCAGGGAACTTAAGGGGACCCGAACCCGATTATAGAGATATCAGGAGATAAAATGTTAAAAGTGAAAGTATTTGAACAAAAACTCTCCGCAAATGAAAATTAGACTAATACTTGCATTTTTAATTATTTCGGTTTCAGCAGGCGCACAGTTGATACATGTTGAAGGAAGTAAGGCATTGGGAATTAATTATGCTTATGTTAAAAACGGTTTTAACGTCTCTTCAAGAATTACCTTTTAAAAGTGGTAATCTTGCTTATCGTGGAAGCCTTGACTTTGAAAGAGTAAGCTTTGATTTAAGCAACGCCTCAATTGTATATGCAAACCCGGAGCTGATCTATACTTTCTATAATCCAGGGGATAAGTTATTTTTCAATGTAAAAGGGGGTTTTCTAACGGGAGTGGAATTCATAAGTAATTCAATCTTGGACGAAAAGAAAAGCCAGTTTTTTGTCGGAGAGAACATAGGGCTTTGCGCTGAATATTTCATCTCTGGCAAGATAATGCTTAACCTGGATCTTGACCAGCGTTTCTTTCAGCTTAGCAAGGTTGGTAATGCCAGTTTCATCATAAAAATTGGATTGAACTATAACTTCTAGGCTATGAAAAAATTACTACTCCTTTTTTATTCTACTTTAATAATTGTTTTACTGTCAACCAATTATTCTTTTGGTCAGTCGTGTACTTCAACCAGTCAAAGCGTGGAAGATATTCCTTCTCTATGTGTAAACTCTGCAAGTACTACCACTTTATATGGATCAAACAATTGGCTCTACGAGTGTGATCAGTATGGATGGTGTGACGAGTATTGGTGGGCCAACCCTATTACTGTAAAAAAGACCTGATGGATCTGTTGCTTTAGTAATAGATCCTGCGAATCTTTCAGCAGAAGGTTCTTGGAATTTTACTTATGTGTTTCAGCCGGGTTTTTAATGTAGTTGGTAATTGGAGCTTTTGTACCTTTCTCAGGATTATTGTTCTGGTAACAGCTACATGATCGGATTCGACCTGAAAGTCGTAGGAACATACAGTAATTCTATAGGCTCAAACGAGGTTATTTGTAATGTTGGAGGAACACCACAAAATATAGTCGATATTTCTTTATCTTCTAATTCTGCCTATACAATTAATTGGCAAAGCAAAACAGGCGCTGGTAGTTGGAATTCTATATCAGGAGCTAATTCAGCATCTTACCAACCAACTTATATTAATCAGACAACATCATATAGAAGATTTTTGACAACTACAGAATTGGGTTGTGTAAGTCCTCCAAGTAATGAAGTAATAAAATATGTTTACGCTGCTCTAACCACCGGAGCAATTGGAAGCAATCAGGATGTTTGTTATAATATTTCACCGGCAACAATAACAGAAACGACAGCACCAACGGGAGGAAGCTCTTATCCTAATTATAGTTATCAATGGTATAGTTCTACAGATAATACGAACTGAACTCAATTTCAGGAGCGACTGGGAAAACATACCAACCATCTTTCGCTCTTGGTTATACTTATTTTAAAGAAAAACTATTGATGCCAGTTGTGGCGAGTTATATACAAATTCGATTCAGATACACGGCTATAATGATTTGGCAGCGGGAACAATTGGATCAGACCAGACTTTGTGCTATAATGCTATCCCAAGCATTCTTACGGTTACTGCTATTGAAACAGGAGGCATTGGTTCAAACACTTTACCAGTGGTATAGTTCGCCGGATAACTCAACTGACTGCTGCCTCGGATCTTCTACGAGTCAGAATTACCAGCCACCGGCCCTTACTTCTAAAACATATTATCGCAAGGCAATTATAAACTCATGCAACACGGTTTATACTAATACGATTACAATTGATGTCCGGACGGATCTATCAACTGGCAGTATTGGTAGTAACCAGACTATTTGTTATAATGAAATACCGGCAATTATAGCAACTCTTTCCAATCCTTCAGGAGCATCAAATTCTTTTACTTATGCCTGGGAAAGTTCGCTGGACAATTCTACATTTAATGCCATACCCGGAGCAACCCTTGTTTCTTACCAGTCCACTGCCTTAACTCAAACTACCTATTTTCGCAAAAAAGTAATAGACGCTAATTGTAGTTATAAGTATACAAACACTGTAACAGTTACAATAAGACCCGCTTTCTATAGGAACGGTTGGCAGTAGTCAGACGATCTGTAATGGCGTCACGCCAACACTACTTGAAAAACGCTACAGCGCCATCAGGAGGACAAGGAACTTATACTTATGTATGGGAAAGCTCTCTTTAATAATATCGATTGGAGTATTATAACAGGTGCTACAGAAGCCACTTATCAGCCCGGAGCATTAACAGCAACCAAATATTACCGCAGGAAAGTAACTGATGCTAGTTGTGGTAATGGTTACAATAATACTATAACAATTACTGTTAAGCCTGTTTTCTCTGTTGGCTCCATTGATCAGCTCAAACTATTTGTATAAATACAACACCGGCTCTGCTAACAAGTACAAGCCCATCGGGGGGTCAGGGAACATATACTTACACCTGGGAGAATTCTTTGAATGGTACTGATTTTAATGTTATTTCCGGAGCTACAAGCGAAACATATCAGCCAGGTAGTTTAAATCTATCAACTTATTATCGAAGGCATGTAAAAGATGCTTCCTGCGGAGCGGGTTATACAAACACTATTCAAATTTCTGTCAGATCCGCTGTTACTATTGGGACTATTGGAGCTGATCAAACAATTTGCTATAGTTCTTCTCCAAGTCTTTTAACTACTACCCTGGCTGCTTCAGGAGGGAGTAATTCATTTACCTATACCTGGGAGAGTTCGATTGATAATTCTAACTGGAATAATATAAGCGGGGCCAGTGGCACATCCTACCAGCCACCAGTATTGACCACAAAAACTTATTATCGTAAAACTGTAACAGATCTTTGCGGAAGTGGTTACACAAACACAGTTACGATCAATATAAGACCGGATGTTTATGTAGGAACAATCGGGGCCGGTCAAACAATCTGTTATAATCAGGTCCCCGCATTGCTGACAACAGATGTTGCACCAACGGTTGGAACAGGAACTTTTACCTGGCTCTGGGAGTCTTCTCCGAATAATTCTGTTTGGTCGCCAATAAGTGGAGCTGCAAACGAATCATACCAACCGGTTAGCCTTACTTCGACAACTTATTACAGAAGAAAAGTTATTAATCCCTGCGGCTCCGGCTATACAAATACAGTTGTTGTAACCGTTAGGCCGGATCTGATTGCTGGTTCAATCAGCAACAGCCAGACAATATGTTATAACACTGCCCCGGCATTACTTGTAACAAGTTCTTTACCGACAGGAGGAACAGGATCGTTTACATATCAATGGCAGAACTCAGTTAATAATTCTACCTGGAACAATATCTCTGGCGCAACATCTGAAACATATTCTCCAGGAGTAATGACATCTTCGCTTTACTTCAGAAGATCTGAAACAAGTGGCAGCTGTGGAACAGTTCAATCTAATTCCGTGCAAATAATTGTAAATAGTCCCCTTGTTGGGGGATCGGTAAAATCAGATCAAACAATTTGTTACGGGACCTCTCCGGGAATATTTCTAACAAACACTTACCCCGCCGGAGGAACGGGTGCATATACATATCAATGGCAAAAACTTGTTGCTTCATCATGGACCGATATCCCTACTGCAAATTCAGAAACGTACACTTCGGGAGCCTTAACTTCGACTTCTTATTTCAGAAGAAAGGAAACAAGCGGAACCTGTGGAACTGTAAACAGTAATCAAATTACTATTACAGTTCATAATCAGTTTTTACCAGGAGTAATTGGTTCTTCACAAACCGTGAATTATGGAGCCGTGCCAGCAGAACTGGTTTCCGTTCAGACCGCTACGGGAGGAGTAGGATCTTTTGCATATCAATGGCAAAATTCCATTGATAATTCAACATGGTCAAACGTAACCGGCGCAACGTCTGAAAGCTTTCAGCCGCCAGCCCTGACAGTTAAAAAATATTTTAAGCGACTGACCACTGATGGATCTTGCGGGACGATTGAAACCAATGTATTAACAATCAATGTTAATTCATTACTTGTTCCCGGGAGCATAGTAGCAAATCAAACAATTTGTTACAATACCACACCAGCCCAATTAACTACCAGTGTTATTCCATCTGGTGGAAACGGTACTTACTTGTATCAATGGCAAAAAACTGAGGATGGTACAAACTGGACAAATAAAACAGCGGCTAACAGCGATACTTACCAACCAGGTGTACTAATAAAAACAACTTATTTCCGCAAAAGAGTAACGTCTGCATCAATTGATGATTACACAAATATCGTTACTGTTACAGTTCATGATAATTTCATCCCTGGAGTAATCGGGGCAGATCAGACGGTTTGTAATAACGATATCCCGGCATCCTTAAATTCAATTAGTCTTCCATCCGGAGGAAACGGTTCATATACAAACCAATGGAAATCTTCGCTTAATTCATCGAGCTGGACGGTAGTTACAGCGGCAACAGATAGCTATTATGAACCAACCACATTAACTGTTAAAACCTATTTCAAAAGGTTGTAACAGATCTTTGCGGTGTAAAAGAAACGAACATAATAACTATTAATGTTAACCCCATTTTTATTCCTGGGACTATTGGGACTGATCAAACTATTCTATTTAACACAATACCTCAGAAACTTGATGTTTCAACGATTGCTACCGGAGGAACCAGATCATTTACTTATCAATGGCAAAAATCCATTGATAACTTAGCCTGGACCAATATAACTGGTGAAACAGAAGCTTTTTATCAACCACCAGCCACTTCACAAACGACTTATTTCAAGAGGTTGACCACAAGCGGAATGTGTGGTACTTTAGCAACCAACACGATAACAATAACCGTTACCACAGAGGTTTTGGTTGGTACAATAGGCATGGATCAAGCTATTTGTTACGCAGCAGCTCCGGCACTTCTTACCACTATTACTGGTCCCTCTGCTGGTGTAGTTGTAAATAGTCAAAATTGGATGAAATCAGAAGATGCAGTAGAATGGAGCGATATAAGTACAGCTACTTCAGACACCTACCAAAGTGGTGTCTTAAATAATACTATGTACTTCCGCAAGAAGATGGTGACTGCAGGTAATGGGACAATTTACACTAATATTATTACCATTACAGTTAACCCCGCTTTCGATCCAGGAACAATTGGAAGCGATCAGTCAGTTTGTAAAACTTTTGCTGCAGCTCCGATTACAACTACAGTTTTGCCTACTGGCCAATCTATACAAAACCTATGGCAAATATCAGATAATAATGCAAGTTGGACCGACATAACAGGATCAACAAATGACTATTACGATGCCGGAGTTCTTACAGTTTCAAAATTCTTCCGGAAAAAGGTAACCAGTGCCTGTGGCACTGGTTACACGAACAGCGTTAAAATCACTGTTAATGATGAGCTTCAGGGAGGGACAATCGGAAACGATCAGTCAATAACTTATAATACATCGCCTTCTGCTTTAACAGGAACGCTTCCAACTGGAGGAACCGGTACTTTCACTTACCAGTGGTACTACTCTGTAAATAATATCGACTGGCAGATAGTAATTTCAGGGGGTGATGGGAAAGATTACCAACCCGGGGTACTTTCACAAAAAACATACTTTAAACGGAAGGTAACTGACGGATCTTGCGGGGAGAAATACAGCAACATATTAACTATTACTGTATTTGATAGTATTTTGCCGGGAGTCGTTAGTGAGGCTCAAAGTATCTGTTATAATACTGTCCCCGCCCTTCTTTCCGGGACAAGCCCGGGGGGAGGAACCGGTCAGTACTCTTATCAATGGCAGTATTCTCTGCAAGGTGTTACCTGGATTGATATCGCCTCAGAAGTAGGGATATCTTACAGACCTGATGCATTAAAAGTTAACACTTATTACAGGAGAGCTGTCACAAGTGGTAACAGTACAGTTTATTCAAACTTCGTAATGATTAAGGTGTTTGATCAGATAAGCCTTCCAACAACAGATCTTAAAACAAGCTATTGTAAAGGTTCTACGGTTAACATTAATGTTGTTAACCCTGCTTACCTGAGCTACAAATGGTTTGATTCCGGGCACGCTTATTTAATGGATGGTACAAAATACACTTTAAGCGACATTACCACTGGTAATACTGTTTACGTCAAGAGCCTTGATCTAAACGGTTGCTTAAGCGATTATCTTGAACAGAAAATTTCCATTGATATTGTTAAGGCTGATTTCACTCAGGACATAACTACTGTTACACTTGGTGATGCAATTAAGTTTACAAATACAAGCGTTAACGCCAGTAGTTATTCCTGGAACTTCTTTGAGGGCGATATTATAACTGAACACAGCCCGGTACACTATTACAACACTCTTGGTGTTAATTCCAAAAAATTCAGTGTTCAGTTAACTATCAAAAGTGAGGGAGGATGCAGTGATTCAGTTTTGAAAGATGAAATAATTACAGTCGTTAATCCTGTCACTGGCATCGAGAAAAATAAGGAAATTACGTTCTCCTGCTATCCTAATCCGGTAAGCGAAATACTTTCACTTACAAGCAACGAAAGAATAAAAACCGTTAAGATTTTCAATATTTCAGGTAAGATAATCGAGTCTCTTATTTTTGACAGCGAGGCTGTCGCAATTGATTTCAGTTCTCTGAAATCAGATATTTATATTCTGGAAATCAATGGGTTCAGAAATTCTAAGAAAAATATCAAAATCATAAAAAAATGAAACCGTTAAAATTTTGCATTGTGCTTTTTGTTTTGGGAGGTCAATTTTTTTTCTCATCGTGCGATAATCGGGAAGATTACTTTATTGATGTTAACAAAGCCCCTTCTCTAACGCTAGTTAAAAGCGGGGTTACTCTTGAGGGAAACGCTTACTCGGATTCACTCAAGATCGGTGTACCACTATCCTTACAATACTTAATCCAGGATGAAGAAAAGATAATATTGCAGGTCTCTCAAGAGCAACAAAAAAGCACTTTTGAAATTGGTACTGAATTTATTAGCTTCATAGGAGCGACAGAAGGACAAAATATATTTAGCCTTACTGCTAAAGATTCTTTTAATGAAGAAGCAAAGTTTTCTATAACATTTACAGTTTTCCGAAATATAGTCCCGGTGGCACAATTTACTGTTAAGAAAATAGGCGTTTCAAGTCCATATGAATATGAGGTGGATGCTTCGTCCTCTTATGATAGAGATGCAAGGTTTAGCGGGAAAATTACAGAGTATGAGTATACGCTTGCAAATTATAAGTTTAGCACATCTTTGAGCAAGATCAGATATGTTTTTGGTAGTGCAGGGCAGAAGCAGATCCGAGTTCGGGTTAAGGATAATAGCGGAGATTGGTCAAGTCTTGTATCAGAATATATTGTTTTAAATTAAGATATGGGTGTAAGGTTTAATTTTATTTCATTGGAAGGAGCAGCTTTGTGAGCTGCTCCTTTAGTCTCGTTGCTTTTCACCGATATTATTTATGTCATTTTATTTAAATTTTAGGGCATTTCACGGGAGGCGGTATTTTAATTTCAAATCTGAGTTTTCTCCCCGTGTCGCTATGTTACAGGCTCCGCTTCACTCCGGAAGCCTCGAAGCTGAAAAAGCTTCATCGTGTTCTAAACCCTTCACAGCGCTAATGCTATGATTTGAGCGGTACAATGGTACTGCTAAAATCATAATATAACTATGGTGTTCGCCCTGGGCTCACGTCTATAAACAAGTTTTTTACAAAGTTAGCCATAAGTCCTAAAACGATGGCCCTCCCTCAAATATTCCTCACACGCAAAAGACTACGGCATAAAGCCGCTGAGCTTTTTATTCCGTTTCCTTTTGCACTTATTTAGTCCTTCTGGCTTTCGTACGCTGGTAAAAACTTTGTTTAACTTAATTCTATCTCATTATGAAAAACACACAGTCCACCCAGCAAGCAATCGATTTTCTTCATGTAGCAGAAGTCACTCTCACCTATGTGACTAAAGTTAAACCTTCGGAGCGCCTTGTAGTTAGTTGTTCCAGGGATGCCCACAAGATCTTTTTCGACTTCTGGGACCATTCTACAATCGAGCATAAAGAAACAGTCAAAATGCTGTTACTTAACAGGGCTAATAAAGTTCTTGGAATTACTACTCTTTCTGAAGGAGGTATTTCCGGTTCTTTGATGGATGTTCGGATGATTTACCAGTATGCCCTTAAAGGTAACGCTTCAGGAATAATAATCGCTCATAATCACCCTTCAGGAAACAGCAATCCAAGTGAGAGCGATCAGAAAATTACCAATAAAATAAAGGAAGCAGGAAATCTGCTCGATATTCAGCTTCTTGATCACATTATTGTCACTCCTGAAAGGGATGTATACAGAAGTTTTGCTGATGAAGGTCATTTATAAAAATAATACCCTTCGGGGTATTTTTTTATGTTTACAGCCTCTGGAAGCAATTTTAACAGTTGCATAGATTTAAATGTAGCACAGTTGACTTCATTTGTCCGATATTAATTTAATTGTCCTTTTGAATATTTGAAATACTAAGCAAAATGTACAACTTTGGTTTGCTGGATTATAACGTGCAATAATTAATGATATTTAAAGATCCCCCGGGCGACACTTTCCTTTTATCAGACAGTAGATTATTTCTGAAATTGTATTGCAGACATTGACTTTCACGATAAGTGTCGCCCTCTTTTTACAGTTCTTTGAATTAAAGATATTGATGTACCACTTAGTTTCAATCATTCTCCGCTGGATGTGATCCATTATCATAAGAAATCTCATAGGAACTACTTGAACCTATTTTTAACTGCTCTCCGTTAAGGATATTTTAATCAAATACTCTGCCACTGCACGGTTTTTAGCCAAACACAGAAGACTAAGAATGTTTGTCTAAAAGGAGATTTCAATTTGCAGGAAGAATAGCTGCAAATTGAAAACCCCTTCCCCTTTGCCTGGAAAGAGTTAGCCTTTTAACAGCTCCGCTTCATTTCACTGCGCTGCTAAAAGTCTAACACTTTCCTTCGCTCTAGTCCCAAATTCCAGATTCCTTGCTGTGAGATCCTCGCTCGGATCAGATAGTGGTATTCGGCTAAGCCTCATGGTCATTTAACCAGAATTATACACCAAGTTAGCCTAACGAATAAAATGGAGGCCAATGCAATACGATCCGCCGCACCCAAAAGACTACGCCATAAAACCGCTACACTATTTATTGCGTTTCCTTTTTTCCTTATTTATTCTAATAGGCTGCACTTTGCGTAAAATTGCTGGTTTACAGCATTATATTATTATTTACTTAAAATTTTATTACTATGATCGTAACAATTTTCACAGGCAACATCGGCTCAGTGAAGCCAGTTGCACAGGTTGGTAATTCTAAAGTTCTTAACTTTACCGTGGCTGCTGATAAACATTTCACAGCCAAAAACGGTGAGAAAGTGACAGAGACAACATGGTTCGAGTGTGCACTCTGGAACCGTGAAAACGTCTTCCCATTTCTTAAAGTTGGAACCCAGGTAACCATTCAGGGTGACGTTTCAGCAAGGGCTTACATCGATAAAGAAGATCCTAAAAAAGCCTTAGCTATTCTTACATGTACAGTTGATACAGTAGAATTTCATAGCAAACCTAAATCAGAAAAATAAATTAAGGGGGATGACATCCCCCCTTTTTTTGTTAAACCTTCAGAAAGATAAAACCCCAGAAATGATTCTCTGAGGCTGCTTATAATTATTTAATCTCCGGGTGAGTTTCCCTTAGGAGTTTGATTGCATCGCTTAGGGCCCTTTTTAAAGGGTATTTAGAGTTATTATGAAACGCCATATACCTTGAGTATGTTTGCAGATATTCATAATCATCAGGAAGCATCAGGAAAGTCTTAGGAACATCATTAGTCGATACCTTTTGCTTTTTTGATTCATGGTCTGTATTTATTTCTGGAATCAGGTTGCTCAAACCTCCACTCAGGTGACTGTTTTTCGAGAGATTATCAAAGTTCTTCTTTGCCATGGTTTAATTTTTTGAGATTTCATTTACTAAACTCATGTAATCTTTTGCCCCGTTACTGTTAGGGTCATATTCAAATATATCTTTACCACTTGATTGAGCTTCAGCCAGTGCTACGTTAACTCTTATTGCGGTTTTCATGAGATTGTCGCCGAAATATCCCTTTATCTGGTTTTTGATCTCTTTTGTCAGAACCCTTTGCTCATTATATTTTGTGAAAAATACTCCTTTGATCATAAGTCCTGGGTTAAAGTGCTTCTTAACCAAATTTATAATTCCTACAATCGAATCAATTCCCCTATAAGCCAGGAACTCAGCTTCCATAGGGATATAGACTTCATCAGCGGCTACCAGGGCATTGAGTGTAATTAAACCAAGAGAGGGAGGACAATCAATAATACAGTAGTCATATGTTTTGTCAAGTCCTGCCATTAGTTCTTTTAGAATAATCTCCCTTGGCATTCTTCCGGCAATTTCCAACTCAATGCCAGAAAAATTCAATGAATTAGGGACAATGGACAAATTTTTCTTGATTTTAATTATTGGAAGAGGTTCTCCTTTACTGAAAGAAAGGTATAGATCTTTAACCGGATCAAAGATCCCAAAGCTCTCCGTAAGGTTGGATTGAGGATCTGTATCTATAATAAGTACATTCTTCCCCTTTTTCGCAAGCCCGGCAGAAATGTTTATTGATGAAGTGGTTTTTCCTACTCCACCTTTGTGATTAGCAATAACTATTTTCTTCATTTATTTTCTTTATAAAAGTGCAAATATTATAAATATTATATAAAAATAATATATTATAAATATTAAAACATAATAAAGTATTACAAATATTTAAAATTAATATATTATTTATTTAAAATACCAGAATAGTTGAGCATGCTAAGAGGAAAATGAGACTATTTATATTCTGAATAATGAATCATTCAGATCTTTAAATTCTGAATATCCAGTTGACATATCGATGCATTTAGAAAGACCAGAGCCAATAAGTTCAGCGGTTGCCTTCTTACCGGCTTCATCATTATCCAGGAAGAGTAGCACTTCATTATATTCCTTTATCAAAGCTTTACTTTTGTTCAGGAATGAAAGAGTATTGAGAATTAAGTAATCATGATCTCCGGCAAAAAATAATTTACAATCGAACCAGGACAGAAAATCTATAAATCCTTCAAACACTAATAGTATATCTGCATTGTTCTTAAGTAGTGTTACATCTTTGGGAGTACAGGAACCTTTAAAGTATTTGCATCTTAATTCATATCCCTTGGAATCGTTCTGGAATCCTATAGCATAGAAATTTCTATCTTTTAGCCTAAATGAGACTTCTTTACAATATTTTATTGCGAAATGAGACTTTATTTTTCTAGAATCCAAATAGTTAATCAGCTGAATATTTGATAATTCTTTTACATTTGTAATGATCACCTTGGAATCCTCAGTATTTAAATCAGGTTGATGATTAGAATATTGATTTCTAGAAAGAATCTTTAAAGCATTTGAATTATCAACCTTGAATAATAGGCAAATAAGTTTGAGAAGATCTCCACCTTCCCCTATGCCAAAGTCAAACCAAAGATTCTTGAATGAATTTACTTTAAAAGAGGGCTTTTTTTCGTCCCTGAGTGGTGATTTGTACCAATAGTTAACACCCTGATTATAATCAGGCTTAAATCCATTTAGTGCCAGAAAATCAATAATATCAACTCTTTTGGCTTCGTTACAGTTCATTATCAGGCTTTAATAATTACAATTCAGCTGCCCAAATTGATAATTGGTTCTTATTTGAGTCAGAAATCTTTTTTTTCTTCTTTATATAAGAATCTGCAAACGTTATCCTGTCACCATTGAAGACAACTAATGGATTCATGTAATATTTATACGGGTTTGTGGATCTGGCTATAATTCCCTGTTCCACAAGGCATGACAATCCGGCACGAATAATATTATTTGCTGAATATCCTGTAAAGTCTTTTGCTTCGCCAAAATCTATATATAAAATGTCCTTATTCGGTATTACACATTTCGTAAGAATATATCCAAAGACCTTCATTGCAGCTTTATTAAGGTCATAGAAAGCAGCAAACCGGCTTAGGTAGACCTTAACAAATTGGCTTTCGTCAACTTCAATGGTTCTAAGAAACGCACTATGAGCAACAATTTCGCCATCATTATTTATTACATGATTTAATACTGATTTATTCCCTCTGACAAATACCTTTTTTTGAACTGAATGTGTATTTATCTCCTTAAGAGCATTCTCCATGAATGGATTTTCGTCGTATTCCGGGAATTTATTTAAAGGGATATATTTCATACGAGTAACTTTTTTACAGCAAAATGATACTTTTCACGCTACTTCCGTATACCTGAAAAGTATCTGATTAGGTTAAAATAAATACCTTATAAGTATCTAGTGCATACTTTAAAAGTATCACATAGATACTTTTGCTATACTGATTTTGAGCAAGTTGCATCACTTCTTCTTATATTCTTTAATACCGCCCTTTAGGAGATCAATAATTTCGCTTCGAAAAAAGAAGAGACTTTCATTTATGTGATGGCCTTTAATTATACCGGCCTCCATCCAATTGTAGATTGTTTGTTTGGACTTTTTAAGAAGTTTGCAAACATCTTCAATAACCAGGATATCCTCCCCATTTTCTTTCTGTGGATTTTCCTTATCTAATTCTTCCCTTATAACTTGTTTGGTTATTTCACGATGCTTATCCCAAAAATCGTTAGGATTAACTATAATGATATTTTCCATCTGGTACTGATTTTAGTTTCAGTACAAAAAATGACAATATCTTATCTAATTAAGTCAAATTCAGGTCTGAAATGACTTTGTTTTTAGGTAGTTTTATCCAATGTATTAAACAAAGTTTCAGTATTTTTTGTAGCGACCTGAAGAATCGTAATCGTGTTTCGTAGTGACTCCTTTATCGCTTCAAGCTTCTTTAACTCATTGTCCTTCAACTCTTCTTTGTTTTTGATTTTGTTTATAACATTCAATGTCGTTTTTACATTTGGGAAATCTGAATCACTTATCCTAAGTAAGCTTGAAAGCAATAAGGATCTTTCTTCGTTCTGGAGAGGAATTTTTGTAGTTTCAATTATCTGATCGATTGCAATCAGTCGTTCGACTGGATTTGATTCATAGTTTGTGTTTTTATTCTTGTTGCCATTAAATGTAGGTTTCATTAATTCATAGTACTTTCTTAAATATGCCAATCTCTCCAAATGGTAGATTTTGTCAATGTCAATTATCATTTCTTTAACTTCATGATAATCAAAGTCATAATATTTTATTTTTTCCCTTACGAGTAATACTCTGTCCCCCAGACTAGTTATGTCGACCAAATCTGGAATTTTGATAAGATGGGTTACAAGAAAATAGAAAAAAAAGAGGAACAAAAACGGGGACACAACAAAGAAGACCAGTGGGAGAGAAGAATAGATAATTGTAATAGCTAAATAGATTATACAAAATAAGAAATAGGTGAGGGTAAAGCCTAACTTCTTATAAAAATATTTGTCTTCAATCTTCTGATATGTATTCTGTATCAGGGAGAACGTAGGATGGATGGTCTGCCCGGTTTGAACTGAAACATAATCTTTTTCGAGGGTTGAAATATACTCTTCAAGTAGCTCTTTAAAATGCGGTTTACTTCTATTGACTTTCATTATTAAAAATAAGTCAATTTTGATTTTTTCCAAAAAATATTTTAGCACCTGATTAGCACCTACTAAAAGCGGAAAGCCCCGATAAATCGGAGCTTTCAGTACCCGGAGCCGGGATCGAACCGGCACAGCATTGCTGCCACTGGTGTTTGAGACCAGCGCGTCTACCAATTCCGCCATCCGGGCAGAATATTAATGGACTGCGAAAATATAAAAAAACTTTTATCTTTCGTCATTATAACCGATTAGGACAAGAATTTCCTGGATCGCCAGTTCAATTCCTTCTGCATCAAACCCGCACTCTTTGTAAAGTTCTTCCTGGGTGCCATGTTCAACAAAATAATCCGGGATTCCCAGGCGCCTCACCTCTGAATTATATCCGAAATCAGCCATAAACTCTATTACAGCACTTCCGAAACCTCCCTTCAGGACTCCGTCTTCGACTGTAATTATATGCCGGAAGTTTTTAAATACTGTATGAAGAATATCTTTATCAAGCGGGGCCACAAATCTCATATCGTAATGAGCTATGGATATGTTTTGCTTTTGCATTTTTTCACAACCGAAGCTGCAATATTTCCGGTAGTCCCTATTGTTATTATCGCAAGGTCATCTCCTTCACTTATCTGCCTGCCTTTTCCTGTTTCTATCTCTTCAAATGGTCTCTTCCAGTCGGCAAACATTCCTTTGCCTCTCGGATAGCGAATGGAGTAGGGGGATCTGTTTTTATCAAGCTGTGCGGAATACAACATGTTTCTCAGTTCAACTTCATCCATAGGAGCAGCAACAACCATGTTAGGTATTGCCCTCATAAATGCGAGGTCGAAAAATCCATGATGAGTGGCTCCGTCGGCTCCAACCAGTCCTCCCCGGTCGACACAAAAAACAACATGCAGATTCTGCAGGGCAACATCGTGAATAATCTGGTCGTAAGCTCTCTGTAAGAAGGACGAATAAATATGGCAGTAAGGTATTATTCCCTGTGTTGCCAGACCTGCAGAAAATGTAACAGCATGTTGTTCAGCTATTCCCACGTCATATATCCTTTCCGGCATCTCCTTCATCATAATATTCATCGAGCTGCCTGAGGGCATTGCAGGGGTAATGCCTGCAATTTTATCGTTCAAGCTGGCCAATTCAAGAAGTGTTCTTCCAAATACTTCCTGGTATGTCAGAATGGATTCACCCTTCTGAATGTCGAGTATCTCACCGGTCTCCTTATCAAATTTGCCCGGTGCGTGAAAGGTGGTCTGATTCTCTTCAGCCTGTTTGAAGCCTTTTCCTTTAACTGTAACACAATGCAGGAGTTTTGGGCCAGGAATTCTCTTCAGGTCTTCCAACACTTTAGTAAGATGCATTACATCATGTCCGTCGATAGGTCCGAAATACCTGAAGTTGAGTCCTTCAAAAAGGTTGCTTCTGTCGAGAAATGTACTTTTTGCTCCAGCTTCAAGCTGGGCTGCGAGTGTTCTTGCATTCGGACTGTACTTCCCGAATATTCCAAGTCCTTTCCAGACTCTGTCCTTAAACTTATTGTATGTTTTACTGGTAGTAATGTCGAGAAGATATTCTTTTAGCGCACCAACATTGGCATCTATTGCCATGTTATTATCGTTTAGTATCACCAGGATATTAGATTTTGCAATACCTGCATTATTAAGTCCTTCAAATGCCTGACCTGCTGTCATGGCACCGTCGCCGATAACAGCAACAACCTGTCGGTTTTCTCCCTTTTTCTTTGCTGCAACAGCCATTCCCAGTGCTGCCGATATTGAGGTGGACGAGTGGCCTGTACCAAAAGCATCGTATTCACTCTCAGCCATTTTGGGGAAACCGGAAATACCTTTATATCTTCTGTTTGTTGCAAAATTCTCTCTGCGCCCTGTCAGTATCTTGTGGCCATATGCCTGGTGTCCGACATCCCAGATTATTTTATCGTACGGAGTATTAAATACGTAATGAAGTGCCACGGTCAGCTCAACCACACCAAGGCTGGCACCAAAATGACCCGGATTATTGCAGACAACATCAATAATAAACTGCCGCAGCTCTGAGCTGACCTGTATAAGATCAGTAGGTTCAAGCTTCCGCAGATCTTCGGGAGTAGTTATTTTATTGAGTAAGTTTTCTGCTTTATCCATTTGAAAAATTGTTAAATCAAATAGCCTGCAAATATAACAATTATTATTCCCGCTTGTTTAATGAAGCATCTTCGGGATTTTCTTATTTTTGTTTCGAAAATGTCGGTTCTCTGTGCAATTTTTAGAGCATGACAGATGTTATACAATAAAGCAGATTGAAGCTATGAAAAAATCATTCATTTATATTTTCGGTATTTCATTCATCGTGTTGTCTTTATCATCGTGTGTTTCTGGGAAGAAATTCAGCAGTTTGCAGGATACCAGCAAGCAGTTCATGAATGAGAGAGATGCATTTAAGTCGGATAATATTGGTCTTGAGATGCAGAACAAAGAACTTGAAGCAAAGCTCGCAACACTTGAAAAGGAAATGGGTGTTGTTAAGCAGGAAATTGCCGCCGTTCAGAGCTCCCGCGACAAGGCAGTTGAAGACTATAACAAGATATCCTCAAAGTATAATGAGCTTCAGAATGCCCAGGAAGATCTTATCCGTGGCAACGTAAAAGAGACTCAGAAACTGCTTACAGAACTCCAGGCTGCCCAGGAAAACCTTCAGAAAAAGGAGGATCTTCTGCGTCAGCTTGAGCAGAACCTTGATGCAAAAAAATCATCACTCGATGAGCTTACATTTGAGCTTGAAAAAAGAAATGCACGACTGGCTGAACTGGAGAAAATTCTTGATGCTCAGAAACAGATTGTTCAGGATCTGAAATCAAAAGTCTCTGAAGCCCTGTTAGGTTTTGAGAATAACGGCCTTACTGTTACAATGAAAAACGGAAAGGTTTATGTTTCGCTTGATGAAAAACTTTTGTTTAAATCTGCCAGCTGGGATATTGATGCTAACGGAAGAAATGCTCTGAAGAAACTGGCGGGTGTGCTTGAGAAAAACCCTGATATTCAGATTATGATCGAGGGCCACACAGACAATGTTCCATACAACCCCGGAAGCGGTCAGCTTAAAGATAATTGGGACCTGAGTGTAAAGAGAGCCACAACTGTTGTCAGAACGCTTCTCGAGGGCACAAGCATCGATGCCAAGAGGTTAACAGCATCGGGAAGAAGCGAGTATCTTCCTGTTGACCCTCGCAGCACAACTGATGCCCGTACTAAAAACAGAAGAACCGATATTATTCTTACTCCCGACTTGACGGAACTATATAGACTTATCGACAAGTATTAGATGCCCCCCAACCCACTTTTTTTTAACCACAAAGTACACAAAGTTTCCTCAGAGTACACAAAGAAAATCATAGTATTTCAGCTCTTTGTGACCTTCGTGTAATTCCTTTGTGACCTTTGTGGTTAATGGATTTAGCGGCAGGGGGCAAGAAATTATTTTGTGAATTCCTGCAGCTTTACATTCATGTTTTTAAGCGACTGAAGAAGATTGTCTTCAGGACGCAGGAAATCCTGGTTACCCCAGAAGAGGGGGTCATAACTATTTATTGTTTTGGAAAATATTGAATGAACAGGGGCGAGTTCATCCCTTTCAAATCTTATGACATTGTTCAGACTGGTTTCAGTCACAGCAAGCTCAAAGAAGACTTTGAATTGTGTACTGAAAAGTTTTTTCTTCTGTTTTGATGCGAAGATCAGATCGCCACGCACGTGACTTAAAAAATATCTTTCATTAACCTTCCGATAACTTACGGCATACTTAACTGATACCGGCCATGTATTGAATCCTCGCGATGATGCGGATATAAATGTATCTTTCATCTTATGGATCAATAGAGGATTTATTTCAAATTCGGCATAAAGTATTGCATAATCTACGGTATTGATATAGATAGTCCCCTTGAAAAGCGGAAGATCAACACTTTCACGTTGTTGAAATTCAATAACATATGCAGCCTCTTCGTCATAGGTTACAATGTCTGTCATTCTGTAGGTGTAGTCAGCCATGCTGGCTAAAGTGATAAAGTCGAACATGTTTCTTGCTCCGTCGAGATCGAGACATGTACTTAGTCCGGCCTTAAGTCTTATAGCCAGGGTATCACTCCGGTTGATATTTTCTATTTTTCTGCTCCTGAAGACTTTTATCTGGTCACCCAGAAGTGATCCTGAATACGCACTTTTATAGATCTGCAGGACTGCCTCAGAATAGGTTTGCACTTCACTCTTCTTTAATACACCCTCCCTGTAGAATGCTGTCATTAAGGCAGGTGTAGTACCATAGTTTTCCGCGATTGCATGTCGTGTTTTGGATAAAATATCCTGGGGAATCTGATTTCTTATTATGATTTCCGGGATAGAGATGAATTCCCTCTTCATAGATATGGAGATATCGCTCCCGAGTGCATTTTTAACAGGAATCTCCCGTTTTATATAACCCAGATAAGAGACAGAAAGTGTATCGGAATAGTAATCTGCTGTGATGTTTAATCCAAACTCCCCGTTAAAATTGGTTACAGTTCCTTTCCCTTTATTCTTGAGTCCGATTGTTGCAAATGGCAATGGTTCTGATGTTTCATCATCAATAATGACTCCTGTTATTTTATTAACAGTTGATTGAGGTTTCTTTGTGTCAACACTGTCCGTTTTTTTCTCCTGTCTCGATATTATGATATACTTATCTATTACCGAGTAAACAAGAGTATCATTCTTAAGAATACTGTCAAGGACTAACCCCAGTTTTTTATTGATGAAAGTAAGAACTGTCTTTTTCTCAGGGTCGATAAGGCGGCTATCATACGTAAAATTGAAGCCGGTTTGCCGGGTAATGATATTCAGTGCGTTTCCGGTTTTTACTGTTCCTGCTCTGAATGTAAACGTTGAATCAAGAATGCCTCTCTGGCAAATTGCATCTTCAGGAATAATAATCAGCAGGAAGAATGCAATTACCTGAATTCTTACAATTATATAGCCACAGAATGATGGCATTTCCCGGTAATGAGCTATTTTTTAGAAAGATGGTAAACATTGCCATCTCTTGTATAACTCAGGTTAAAGCTAGCACAAATCAGCCGGATTATTGTATCCTGTGATTCATTATCAATAGGTGAGTGCCATGGATTTTCCAGTATCGAGGGATCATCTGCAATTATATCCATGTTATAGACTCTTTTCAGATCGCTGAAAACAACATCTAGTTTTTGTCCGGTATAGACAAGCAGTCCTGTGTTCCACGAGAGGTAGTTGGGATCTTCATTAAGAGTTTTTCCTGATGTTTTAGAATCCATTTTCCCGACAAAACCCGGTTCGAGAGCTAATGACTGGGATCCTGATTTATCTGACAGGATTACTTTTCCTGTTTTCACATAAACCTCAACTTCTGATTCTCTGTTGTTCGTAATAACATTGAAAGAGGTACCCACAACCCTGACATCAGCCTTTCCGGCATCTATTATAAAAGGTTTGGAGGCATCAGGAGCTATTTCAAAGAATGCTTCTCCAGTAAGTTTTACATTTCTGTTCTTTTTACCAAAATTTTCACGATAGGTCAGTTGCGAATTCCTGTTGAGAGATATTTTGCTTCCGTCGGGAAGACTGATAACCATGTTCTTCTCATCGATACTTGTAGCCGCAGATATTTTTTTGCTGAAATAGCCTGAGTTATTCATATAAATTGTGACTGCACCGATTCCCAGTATCAAAAGAGCCATGGCAGCAACTCTGATAAATGAGTATCGCACAATCCGAAATCTGTTCTCGTTTATTCGTGAGGACACCTTATTCCAGGCGGTGTCAACATTTATTTTCTTTTCACTGCTCATAGCTCCAAGATCCCTCCATTTGTCCCCGGTATTGTGAATATCCTCAGCCATAAAGCGGTTGAGGAGTTCTTTGTTTTCACCCTTTTCGCCTGAGAGAATGGAGGCAAGCTCCTCCCACTCCTTCTCAGTAAATCTCTCTGTGTTACTCATCTCTTTCATTATTCTGTTAATTCTCTGCGGAATTCTTTGAGGGCTCTGCCCATATTTGATTCCACAGTTTTTATTGAAACTGATAATTTCTCTGCAATCTCAGCATACTTCAATCCTTCAAATCTGCTCATGTAAAAAATCTGTCCGCATCTTTCAGGCAGTCTCTCAAGTATCGCTGCTATTTTAGCCTGAAGCTCTTTATACAGCAGTATGTCTGAAGGACTCTCCTGATCTTCGTGTTGACTAAGCAACATCTCCCCTGCATGACGATCCACAACTTTTTTGTGTTCTATAAAGTGCAGGCATTTGTTGTGCACCGACCTGAAAAGATAACCATTTAAAGAACTTTCAATATTTAATTTTTCTCTGTCCTGCCAGAGTCTGAAAAAAAGATCCTGTACTATTTCTTCTGCTGTATCATGATCCTTAATCAGAGTTTTTGCGTAGCGAACCAGGGAAACATAGGAGGATCGGAAAAGTAACTCAAACTGTCCTTTGTCACCATTTCGGATCCTCCCTATAATCTCAGTATCCCCAGTCATTTATTTATTTATCAAGATCGTCCCTGTCGCTGAATTTGAGTTTCCTGCTAAGTTTTCGTATTGCCGATTCTATACTCTGGTCGGGTTCAATAACGTTGTATTCACCCCAGAATTCCGGATCGGTAAAGGCTGTAACTTTCTCAGAAAATACATCTGTATACCTAATCTTTTCCTTGTTCGCAAATTTAATAACTTCTTCGGTAGTTCTGTCAGTCACTGCTATTTCTGACATTGTTGTATAATATGTGTTGAAGAGTTTTTTCTTCCAGTCTACCTTGAATTTTACTTCAGCCCTTGAGTAGGCAAAGTAATATTTGCCATCCTGTTCACGGTATTTTGTTCTGTATGTGGCTAGTTCCGGAGTAACTTCCATTCCAAGCGGCTTTTTCCTGATAAATATTGAGGAAGCGGCAGCTTTGTCAGAAAGGTTGAATCCAAACTCAACTTCGGTTATTGCATAAGAGTCCATTTCTATATAGAGGCTACCCATGAACAAAGGCATGTCAACAGATGGTTTCTGCAGGAAGTCAATAACATAATGAGGTTTGCCGTCAATTTCTATAACCCCAGTAAGCGAGTAGTTATAGTACTGCATAGCATCCTGTGTAAGAATCGATTCTGTGTTTTTAGCTATATCAAGCTGCATAACACTTACCGGTCCGCCCTGTAGTTTGAAAAGCACTGTATCCATTTTCTCCACATCAGAGCTTTTTCTTCCTTTGTATATGCGCGTACCGTCAAATCTTACATCGTTGGCATAAGGTGCTTTGAATATCTCTACAACTGCTTCTCCGATAGAAACATATGTACGATTCTTTCTTATTGTTTCCCTGTAGAAGGCGGTCATAAGGTTTGGTTCTGATGCGTAATTTTTACCAATACGGCCAATTGCTTTTTCTACAATATCAATTGGATCAAGAGGTTTTACCACTATCTCTTTTATAGGAATAGGAGCGGTTTCAAGTGAAATCACATTCTTGTAACCATTATCTCTCATATCGCTTAAAGGGATAGTTTTATTTTTATAACCAAGGAAGGAAACTTCAAGATTTTTTGCAGTAACCGGTTCCCCGATTTTAAGTGTAAACTCTCCGTCGATATTGGTTACTATAGCAACATTTGATTCCTTTACCGCAACTGTTGCAAATACAAGCGGTGTTCCGTTTTCAGCGTCAACTACTTTACCTTTTATTGTAATATAGTTTTGCTGGTCAGCTTTCCTTTTACCAAACAGATCTGCTGCAGAGAGGCTCTGTGCCGTAATGGCCAGCAGAAGCAATGCAGAGATAAGTGAAATGTGTTTAAAATTTTTCATGGCGTTAATTTATTTAAGTTAAGATTTAATTTTTTAATTACTGATACCTGGTATTCACGTTTCAAGTCTAAGACCATTAATATGATGTTTTACCCTATTATTGTTGTGGAAAATATTTTCTTATCTTACTTCTCTATTTTTCGATACCTATGATCAGGCCTTTCATTAAGTCTTCAAATTTTGTTCTGGCTGCTTACTCATATCTCGCTGGCTCAGTTACAGGAAGACCTGATATGAAAGGTATGCCCCTTGCAATTGGTGCTGAACTGACAAATAATTGCAATCTGAATTGTCCTGAATGTTCCTCAGGATCTGGACTTATGACAAGAAAAAGGGGTTATATGGACATTGAACTTTTCAAAAAGGTAATGAAAGAACTCAATCCATACCTTTTAAATACAAATCTCTATTTCCAGGGAGAACCGATGCTTCATCCCGGTTTCTTCTCCTTTCTGGAAAATAGTCGGAACACCCATACCACAGTATCAACTAACGGACATTTCTTATCTGCAGATAATTGTGATAAAATTGTGAAGTCGCGACTGGATAAGCTTATTATCTCATTGGATGGCACCGATCAGGAAACCTATTCACAATACAGAGTAAATGGGAAAATTGACAGCGTTATAAGCGGAATTGAAAGAATAGCAGAGGCCCGCGACAGAAATAAGTCGCATTTAAAAGTTGAAATTCAGTTCCTCGTTAACCGTTTGAATGAACATCAGATACCAGAGGCGGAGGAATTTGCAAAAAAGAATTATGCAGTTCTGAAGCTGAAATCGATGCAGATAAACGATAAAAAGGATATTGACAAATGGCTGCCAAAAAATGGCAGATTGAGCAGATATAGTTTAAAGAACGGGGAATATACAATCAAGAATTCTTTTCCCAATCGTTGTGCAAGGCTCTGGTTTAATCCTGTAATAACATGGGACGGAAAAGTAATACCTTGTTGTTTTGATAAGGATGCTGAGCATGTGATGGGAGATCTCGGTCAGGATTCTTTCAGGGATATATGGAACGGACCAAAATACAGGATATTCAGAAAAAGCATCCTCTCGGGACGACACATGATTGATATCTGCAGAAATTGTACATCAGGACTTATTGGCGTTAAATACTAATCTAACCGGCATCACTATGAAAACATTTAAAATCATTATGCTTTCAATTCTATCGCTGATTGTGATAGTTGTTGTTATCGGATTTTTCATTATTTCCGGTATCAGAAACGGAGCAGTTCCGAAATATAACGGGGAACTTATGTTAGCAGGTCTTGAATCGGATGTTACTGTATTCCGCGACGAAAGAGGGATGCCTCATATATATGCTGGTAATGAGCATGATCTGTACTTCGCGGTGGGATATGTTATGGCCCAGGAGAGGTTATGGTTTATGGATCTTATACGACGCGTTACAACAGGAAGATTGGCGGAAGTTATGGGAGCTGATCTCGCTGAGACTGACAAGTTTCTAAGGTGTCTTGAAATGACAGCAAAATCGAAGCTTGTTTTAAGCAATGAAGATCCGGTAATACTTTCATATATGCAGGCTTATGCTGATGGAGTAAATAAATATATTGCAGATGCGGGCAAAAAGCTTCCTCCTGAATTCAGGATTCTTGGCTATAAACCGGATCCATGGAAACTTGAGGATATCGCAAATATTATCGGCTATATGGGCTGGGACCTGGCAAAAGATAATATGACATCGGACCTGTTTTATTATCAGCTTGTTAAAAAAATAGGAGCAGAAAAAGCTCTTCAGATTATCCCTGATTTTAAGGCAGTAAGCTCAGTTGTGTTTCCCGGATTTACTCTTGATGATAAATTATTGAAAGAAGCAATTTCTATAATTTCTTCACTTGATAAGCTCGAAGCACTGGGCGCTTCCTCATTCTCAGGCAGTAATAACTGGGCATTGTCAGGAAGAAGGACAACAACAGGCAAGCCAATTCTCTCAAACGATATGCATCTTGGATTCGGATCTCCCGGAATCTGGATCCAGATGCACCAGGTAATTCCGGGAAAGTTAAATGTAACAGGAGTAGCTGTTCCCGGCGAGCCATTTATTGTTGCCGGTCATAATGAGAAGATAGCATGGGGAATGACCAATCTGATGGTCGACGACATTGATCTGTTTGCTGAGAAGATAAATCCTGAAAACCCGAACCAGTATTTCTTCAATGGAGAATGGAAGAATATGATTGTGAAGAAAGAGATTATTAAGTTGAAAGGAGGGGGGATTGATTCTGTTATAATTAAATATACGCACAGAGGTCCGGTAATTTCCGGATTCAATAATATTACCGATGCAGCGATAAGTATGCGATGGTCGGGATTTGATTACAGCGATGAAGTCAGATCAGTTTGTCTTCTTAACAGAGCAGCCGGCTGGGATGATTTTAGAAATGCACTCAGATCATTCAATTCGGTAAGCCAGAATTTTGTTTATGCTGATACCGAAGGTAATATAGGGCTGAACACAGGCGGAGGAATAGCATTAAGAAAAGGAAATGGTTCTCTAATTCGCAATGGCGAAAC
Organism: Bacteroidales bacterium; assembly: GCA_016709865.1. Lineage (NCBI taxonomy): Bacteria > Pseudomonadati > Bacteroidota > Bacteroidia > Bacteroidales > Bacteroidales bacterium. Next base: position 464,527 of record JADJLX010000006.1, on the reverse strand, counting down.
TGATGAATCTGACTGGAAAGGATATGTACCATTTGAGCAGCTTCCATTCAGTTTTAATCCGGCAACCGGATATGTTTCATCTGCAAATAACAGGACTGTAGATGAGAACTATCCATATTATATAAGTTCTGATTTTGCTATGCCATACCGAATTAACAGGATCAGGCAGATGATTGGTGAAAAAGAGATTTTCAGCATGGATGATTTTAAGAGGATGATCCTCGATCAGCATTCTGATTACGCCGCACTTCTTACACCATATATTTTAAAGATTGAAGAGAAGAGTCCTGCGCTTTCTCCGGGAGAAAGAAGTGCTCTGGCAGCTCTCAAAAACTGGGATTATGACATGAATGCAAATCTGGTGGCACCATCAGTATTTGAGTTTTTCAGGCCTGCCTTTGGACGGAACCTGCTTGGTGATGAGATGGGAGAACTGTATCCTTCATTATTTGGTACTGCAAGGGAGTATTATATCTATCGGATACTTACGTCAGGACCAGATGCCTGGGTGGATAATGTAAATACTAATGAAAAGGAGACCCTTGATGACATTGTTTTATTGAGTTTCAAAGATGCTGTTTCAGATCTTACAAAAAAATTTGGAGAGGATCAGGCAAAGTGGACCTGGGGTTCAATACATAAAATTACAATTGAACATCCTCTTGGTAAGGTAAAAATACTTGACCGCCTGTTCAGTCTTAATTCCGATACATACAGTGTAGGAGGCAGCAGTCATACAGTAAGTCCCTACACCTACGCAGCAGGGTTTAAGGTTAACCACGGAGCCTCAGAGAGGCATATATTCAATACAGCTGACTGGGATGAGTCTTTTACGATTACACCAACAGGAGCATCAGGAGTGCCGGCCAGTGAGTTCTACCTTTCACACACAAAAGATTATATTGAAGGTAAATTCTACAAAGATGCCTTTACAGAGAGTGCTGTAAAGGCAGCTGCGAAATATACATTAATACTGAAGTCGGGGAAGTGACCTCATCCATCGAGGTTACACCGTCATTACATCCTTCTCTTTCAATGCCATAACCTTATCGACTTTGGTATTGTAAGAGTGTGTCATTTCCTGTATTTTTTCAACGGCATCTTTTTCCATATCTTCGGGAAGACCGTCTTTAAGGAGCTGTTTCAGTTCATCGTTAGCCCATTTACGTGCATTACGGATACTTATTTTGGCTGTTTCTCCCTCGTTCCTGACCTGTTTTACAAGCTGATGTCTTCTCTCTTCTGTAAGTGGTGGTATGTTGATACGGATTACTTCACCATTATTCACTGGTGTGAGTCCGATATTGGCTGCCATAATTGCTTTCTCGATAGTGCCCAGCATATTCTTTTCCCAGGGCTGTATCATAATGGTTTTAGCATCGGGGGTATTTATATTTGAAACCTGGGTAAGCGGAGAGTTGACACCATAATAGTCAACTGTTATTCCATCGAGAAGTGCCGGATTTGATCTTCCTGCACGTAGTCTTGCGAGTTCGTGTTCAAGATGTTCCAATGCTTTGTTCATCCTGTCATTGGTCTCATCTGTAATCAGTTCAATTTCTTCGTTCATATGTTGAATGTTAGATTTTTTACTGTTAGTTATTTCACAGTACCTGGTTTAACACCTTATTTTATTACAGGCATAACAAAAATAGTAAAATAGACGGAAATTCAAAGCCTCATTTAATTTGATACTAGAGTCCCTGTTTTTTCGCCTTCTGCAAGCTTTTTCAGATTACCTGGTTTGTTCATGTCAAAGACTATCAGAGGCATATCATTGTCCCTGCACATTGTAAAAGCAGTAGAGTCCATTACTTTGAGTCTTTTAGCAATTACCTCTTCAAAGGAGATAGTGTCATATTTTTCAGCTTTCGGGTCCTTTTCCGGGTCTGATGTATAGACCCCGTCAACCCTTGTGCCTTTAAGCAGAACGTCAGCGCCAATCTCCACAGCTCTTAATGCTGCAGCTGTGTCAGTTGTGAAAAACGGGTTTCCTGTTCCGCCCGCAAGTATACATACGAAGTTGTTTTCCATCGCTTCAACTACCTTGTCGCGGTTATAAAACTCGCCCACAGGCTCCATCCTAATTGAGGTGAAGACCTTTGCTTTCCCACCCAGTCTGGTTATTGCGCTTTCAATAGCCAGACTGTTAATTATTGTTGCCAGCATGCCCATCTGATCGCCTTTCACCCTGTCGAATCCCGATTCTGTTCCGCTCATGCCCCGGAAGATATTACCTCCTCCGATTACAATTGACACCTGGCTTCCGGTCCTTACAACATCAATGACTTCTTTCGCATATTGTTCAAGTATTGAATCGCTGATACTGTTATTGCCATTACCGGCAAGTGATTCGCCGCTTAGTTTGAGTAATATCCTTTTGTATTTCATTTTTTTGATTTCTGTCACGTAAAGATAAAAAAAAAGTGGCGCCCTGGAGCGCCACAAGAATATTGAAATATGAACCTACGTACTAGAGATTAAGGGAATAACGTTTAAATTCTGTGACAGTGAGGTCTTTGCCGAAAGACTGAAGGTACTGTCTGATAGTCATTTTGTTATCCTTTACAAAATCCTGGTTGAGGAGAGTGCTCTCCTTAAAGAATTTTGCAAGTTTTCCCTGTGCAATTTTTTCAAGCATATCTTCAGGTTTGCCATCGCGGCGAGCCTGTTCTTTACCAATTTCAATTTCCTGTGCGATAGTAGCAGGAGAAACGAAATCTTTATCAACAGCAACAGGATTCATTGCTGCAATCTGCATAGCAACATCTTTGTAAACCTGTACATCAATACCTGCTTTTGTAAAACCTACCAGGGTTGCAAGTTTGCTACCCGGGTGGATATAAGCCTGTACATGAGCAGCTTCTATCTTTTCGTAATATGCCAGTTCTATTTTTTCACCAATGATTCCAACATATTCAATGATCTTATCGCCGATCTTGCCACCATCCATAGGAAGTGATTTCAGTTCGTCAAGATTTGCTGGTTTCTTAGTTATAGCTATATCAAGAATCTTGTTCGCCAAAGCCTGAAAATCAGCATTTTTTGCAACAAAATCTGTTTCGCTGTTAAGTGTAATAACTGCTCCGAATTTTCCGTCAGGGGTTACTTTTGACAAAACAGCACCCTCTGTAGCATCCCTGTCAGCACGTTTGTTAGCCACAGCCTGACCTTTTTTACGGATTATTTCGATAGCCTTGTCGAAGTTACCTTCTGATTCTTCAAGAGCTTTCTTGCAGTCCATCATTCCGGCTAAAGTCACTCTTCTTAATTTTGCAACATCAGCAGCACTAAATTCAGCCATAATTATATTTTTAAATTTCTAATCTGTTAATTCTACTATTCTTCGGTCTCGTCAGCGATTTTGATAACATCGTCATCATCCTCTTCTGTCTCCTCTTCAACATCTGCTTCTTCCTCTTCTTCGTCCTCTTCAACAAGGGCTTCAATTATTGCAGCAGGAATATCTTTTGTTTCGAGTTCTTTTCTGATTGCTTTCTTATCTTTCTGCTGAGGTTCTTTGTCTTTTTCAAGTTTTCTTTCGCTCAGACCTTCTTCGATAGCCTGGCAAAGAATGCCAACTATTAAAGAGATTGATTTTGAAGCGTCGTCATTTGCAGGTATCGGAAATTCAATATCTGAAGGATCTGAATTTGTGTCAACCATCGCAAAAACAGGGATACCGAGTCTTTTTGCCTCTTTAACGGCAATATGTTCTTTGCTGACGTCAACGATGAAAAGTGCCGACGGCAGTCTTGTAAGGTCAATTATACTTCCAAGTGTTTTTTCAAGTTTTGCTCTCTGTCTTGTAACCTGGAGTCTTTCACGTTTCGAAAGGTTAAGAAATGTACCGTCAGTTGCCATTTTGTCTATAGACGACATTTTCTTTACTGCTTTACGGATGGTCGGGAAATTGGTAAGCATACCACCGGGCCAGCGCTCTGTAACATAAGGCATATTAACTGCTTTAACCTTCTCGGAAACAATTTCTTTTGCCTGTTTCTTTGTTGCGACAAACAGAACTTTTTTACCTGATTTGGCAATATGTTTCATTGCTGAAGCTGCCTCATCAATTTTTACCGCTGTTTTCTCAAGGTCAATGATGTGAATACCGTTACGCTCCATGAAGATATAAGGAGCCATAGCTGGATTCCATTTTCTTTTCAGGTGACCGAAATGCACACCTGCATCGAGTAATTCTTTAAAATTTGTTCTTGGCATTTTTTTTGTTTTTAAGTTTACATTCCTTCAATCAATTGCAAAGTAGCCCCGCCAACTGGCGGGAGTCTTCACAATTTAGATACTAAACCTGCATCTATAAAAGACTTATTTTAATTCCTAACGTTTACTGAACTGGAATCTTCTGCGGGCTTTTGGCTGTCCTGGTTTCTTCCTTTCAACCTCACGTGGATCGCGGGTTACAAAACCTTCTGCCTTAAGTGCGGATTTGCTTTCAGCATCAATCTGGATAAGTGCTCTGGTAATACCGAGACGAAGCGCTTCAGCCTGTCCTTTAACACCACCGCCATCAAGATTTGCATTAATATCATATTTATCAGCAACATTCAGAAGAACAAGTGGCTGAGTTACTACATACTGAAGTGTTTCAGCACCGAAATATTCTTTAAAATCCCTGCCGTTGACAGTTATTTTTCCTTTGCCATCACTTAAATATACCCGTGCTACAGCTGCTTTCCTTCTTCCAAGAGCATTGATTGATTCCATATCTTTTGCTTAAAATATATTATAGTTCAATTTGTTTTGGTTTCTGAGCTTCATGCGGATGCTTTGTTCCGACATAAACGTGCAAATTCCTGTATAAAGCACTTCCAAGTCTGTTCTTCGGAAGCATACCCTGAACAGCTTTCTTGATAAGTCCGATCGGATTCTTTTTCAAAAGAGCTTCAGCAGTAGTAAACCTCTGGCCTCCGGGAAAACCTGTGTGACGGATATAGATTTTGTCAGACCATTTTTTCCCTGTGAGCTCAACCTTATCAGCATTGATAACTATAACATTATCACCGCAATCAACGTGAGGTGTAAAGTTGGTTTTGTGTTTTCCTCTGAGCATAGAGGCCACAACCGATGCAAGTCTTCCGAGAACTTTGCCTTCAGCATCTATAATAACCCACTCCTTGTTTACAGTAGCTTTATTTGCTGATACCGTTTTATAACTTAAGGTATTCACTTGTACTTATTTTTTAATTGATACACTTATATAATGTAATTCACCCTATAATTTGGGGACTGCAAAAATACAATATATTTCATAAAAAAAAAGAATATTGAACAGATTTTATTTTTGTTACGTAAATCTGAACTACTTTTATGGTCTGTAAATGGCAATCTGACTAACAATTCTTTAGAATGGGAAGCGACAAAATATTTCTTATGCGGGCAATTGAAATTGCATCGAAAAGCATTGATTCGGGTGGAGGACCCTTTGGGGCAGTAATAGTAAAAAGCGGGAAATTGTTATCTGAAGGAAATAACAGAGTCGTCCAGACCACCGATCCGACTGCACATGCTGAAGTTCTTGCAATCAGGGAAGCGGCATCTGTTTTGGGAACACATGATCTGGATGGATGTACTCTTTACACATCATGTGAGCCATGCCCGATGTGCCTCGGTGCCATCTACTGGGCAGGTATTAAAAAAGTAATATATGCCTGCGACAGAAATGATGCGGAGGAAGCCGGCTTCAGCGATAAGCTTATTTATGAGGAAATTGTACTTGATCCGGCTGAGAGAAAAGTTTCTTTTATCAGGATGAAAGAGACCGGCGGCAAAGAGGTTTTCAGAAAGTGGAACGGGATGGAAGATAAAATTCCATATTAGATATTATGGCTCAGGGAATAAGATTAAAAAGGGAATTCTTTACCCGTGATGTTCTGGATGTGGCTCCGGATCTGCCAGGCAAAATCATTTGTATAAAACAGGCAGATGGAGAGACAGGAAGGTATGAGATTACAGAAGTAGAAGCCTACCGAGGGACTGAAGATAAAGCCTGCCATGCATCAAAAGGCAGAACTGCTAGAACAGAAATAATGTTTCAGGAAGGGGGCAGACTTTACATCTATCTTATATATGGTATGTACTGGATGCTGAATATTGTTACCGGGGTAACAAACAATCCACAGGCTGTTCTGATCAGAGGAGTTGAAAACTTAAACGGCCCGGGAGTCCTGACCCGATCGCTCAGTATTGACAAATCATTTTACGGAGAGGATCTTGTTACATCAGAAAGGATCTGGATAGAAGATGCAGGTGTAATAAGAAGTATCAAAACGAGTCCGAGAATAGGTATTGACTATGCAGGTGAGTACTGGAAGGAGAAACCCTGGCGGTATTTTGTCTGATTCTCAGTTTTTTACTGTCGCCAGCCTGAAAAGTTTGTCAAAATTCAAATGGAGGGTAATTGAAAAATCCATTCTCTTAAGGCAGGCATCATAATAAGTTTCAACGCCTGCAAGCAGGTCTATATAACTATCAGGTACAAGGTTCATAAAAATGGCATTAGTAATAATTTTACGGTCGGGAATAACAAATGTGGACAAGTTATCCATCACACTGCCGTATATCTGATTGCCATTTGGGGAAAAGTAATTATGCGACTGCCAGTAGTAGAAACCGAAATAGAATGATTTATAATCGTAATGAAGCCTGTACCAGGAAGCAGATCCATGTGTTATGCCGGAAACTGGTACACTTGGAAATTCTCCATTAAAAAACTGAACAAACTCAATCCCTGCCCGTCCATAGCTCTTATTTGCCAGATCGGCATTCACTCTTAAACCTGTTGCTATATTGAAATAGGTCTCAACATGTTCGGGGAAGTTACTTATCTGCCCGCCGAAATGTTTGAACTGCAGCTGGACAGGAATTTCGAATTGAAGAAATCCGGCCAGTTGTGATGATGTATATTTAAATGATTCACCTGTTGTAAAGATCTCCCGTGTTGAGTCGCCTTTAATTACGAAATTCTCCCAGCTTAGCCAGTTGTCGCTGAAAATATGTTCGGTTAATGATGTTACCTGAAATCCGTCTTCGGAATAGTCACTGTAGAGACGTTCACTGTTGTGCAGCGGATCAAAAAGTCTGTGTCTGTCACTTCCGGAAAGCGATCCTACAGTAAGAGAGGTGTGCTCCATTAACTTGACTGTAGCCGATACAACAGGTTTAACCCTGGAGAATTTACTTAACCCCGAATACTTTAATAAATGTGCTCCGGCCCTGAGGGTAACTGCTCTGGATGGGGTGTATACCAGTTCAGGCTGGAAAAAGAATCCGACAAGTGTATAGCCTTCAAGCCATTGTGATTTGTCAGCAAATGCCGGCAGGCTGGAGATCAGTCTGAACTTCGATGCTCCGATATTATTGAAGTATTCGTTATCCTTAAAGAAGGTCAGACTCTTTACCCTTAAAGACAGTTCTCCGTCGCTGGTAACATTCTCCTCACCTGTCTGGCCGGACATGTTACCTGAAGAAAAGCAAAGCAGGAATATAAAAGGTGTAAGAAATCTCTTCATTTTTCAGGATTTAGGCAAAAATAGCTTTTTTCTTTCAAGTTAAAATGATGTTAAATAGAATAGCTGTTGAGTACATATTATATTTTTTTACGTTCTTTGATCTCTGAAAATATCAAAAACCAATAGTTTATGGATTCATTACAGGGCAGTTACCGCCGCTGGAACAACCTCACAGGTTGGCTTCTCTTTGCAGTTTCTTCTTTAGTTTACATTCTGACTCTCGAACCGACAGTCAGTTTCTGGGATTGCGGTGAGTTCATCCTTTCTGCTTTTAAACTTCAGGTAGGCCACCCCCCGGGGGCGCCGCTATTCCTGATGATGGGCAGGGTGGCTACACTTTTTGCCGGTGGTGATACCTCAAAAGTAGCCATGATGATTAATGGCCTGTCAGCTATCTGCAGCGGATTCGCTATTATGTTCCTCTTCTGGACTATCACTCATCTTGTCAGGAGAGTTCATTCAGATGAGAAAGAACCAGATCCAAAGCATATTCCTGCTATCATCGGAAGCGGTATTATTGGTGCACTCGCATATACATTCTCAGATACATTCTGGTTCTCTGCTGTTGAAGGTGAACTTTATTCCCTGTCTTCTCTCGTAATAGCCCTTGTATTCTGGGGAATGCTAAAGTGGGAAGAAGAGGCTGATGAACCGTATGCCGGAAGATGGATTATACTCATTGCTTATGTTATGGGTCTCGGACTGGGAATTCACCGGCTCAACCTTCTGATAATTCCTGTTTTTGTTTTTGTTTATTATTTTAAGAAGTATGAGATAACAACCAAAGGGCTTCTCAAGGCATTTCTCTTTGCTGTTATGCTTCTGTTTATTATGGTGTTTGTCTTAATACCGGGGGTCTTCGAGGTAGCAGGATGGTTTGAGCTCCTGTTTGTAAATTTAATTGGATTGCCTTATAACAGCGGCCTTCTATTTTATGTCATAATAGTTTTTGCAGGTCTTAGCTATGGGATTTATTACTCATTAAAAAGCAACAGGGTAATTCTGAATTACACCCTGACTATTCTTACTGTAATAATGATCGGTTACTCATCATATGCAATGATCATGATCAGATCATCTGCAAAACCGCCGATGAACCAGAATAATCCTTCTGATGTTTTCTCTCTTTCCTATTATATAAATATGAAACAGTATGGCAGTTCGCCGAAGATTTTCGGAAACTACTATAGTGCTCCTGTTATTGATGTAAAACAGGTTGTTGCAGGTTATAATAAGGTGGGAGGCAAATATAAACCTTACTACCGGAGCGATTATACATACAGCAAGCAGTTCGAAACGATCTTTCCGCGTATGTACAGTTCAGATCCGGAACATGAGGCTCCATACAAATACTGGGGAAAAGTTACCGGTCGTAAGTATACAGTTGGTTCCGGAAAAGAAACTATTGTTTGTCCGACATTCGGGGAAAACCTGAGATACTTCTTCCGCTACCAGGTGGGATTTATGTATATGCGGTATTTCATGTGGAATTTTGTTGGCAGACAAAATGATATTCAGGGCAATGGAAATGCTATACACGGGAACTGGATAAGCGGTATAAAGTTTATCGATGAAGCAAGGCTTGGAAACCTTAAAAACCTGCCTGAGGACCTGGAAAGCAATCCGGGAAACAATAAGTATTTCTTCCTTCCTCTTCTGATAGGGCTGGCCGGGATGTTCTGGCAGTACAAAAGAAACAACTCGGGCTTCTGGCTGGTGATGGCATTTTTTATTATGACCGGGCTCGCTATTATTTTCTATCTGAATCAGTATCCGAATCAGCCAAGGGAACGTGATTATGCTTATGTCGGATCATTTTATGCATTTGCCATCTGGATAGGAATGGGATTCATGTTACTTTATGAAACACTTCAAAAGGCCCTGGGAAATAAAACTTCTCTTGCAGTTACGTTTGTTGCATTATTAGCCGCGGGACCGGTTCTCATGGCTGTACAGAACTGGGATGATCATGATCGGTCAGGTCGTTATACTGCACGCGATATAGGTGCAAACTATCTTAAATCGTGTGCTCCGAACAGTGTTCTTTTTACCTACGGAGACAACGATTCATTCCCTGTGTGGTATGTTCAGGATGTTGAACAGGTAAGAACTGATGTGCGTGTGGCTAACCTGAGTTATATTCAGGCCGGATGGTATATTGATATGATGAGGCAGAAAGCATTTGAATCTGATCCATTGCCGCTTTCATTGAGTCCTGATAAATATATGGAGGGAGTACGCGAGCAGCTACCGGTAAATAACAGGGTTGAAAAGCCTGTTAACCTGAAAGATATTGTGCAGTTTGCCGGACAGGATGACAGAAAGTATATGATGGATGTAAGCGGAAGAGGTGATTTTATGAATTTCCTTCCTGCCAGCAAGTTTATAATTGATGTTGATTCTGAGAAGGTTCTGGCAAACGGGACTGTAAAAGAATACTATAAGAATAAACTCATATCACCAATGGTGTGGGAGTATACTGATGATAACGCATTTAAGGGTGATCTGGCAATTATGGACCTGCTCTCGACAAATAAGTGGGAGCGACCGGTTTATTATTCAACCACTGTTCCTTCGACACAATATAAAGGACTTGATAAATACTTCATACAGGAAGGTCTTGCTTACAGAGTGGCTCCAGTAAAAACGGAACAGACTGAACAGGGTGAATTCGGTATGATCGATCCTTATGTGATGTTCGACAACATGATGAATAAGTTTACCTGGGGTAATGCTGAGGATCCTGCGGTATATCTTGATGAGAATAACCGCCGTATGTTCAGCAATTTCAGAAGGACATTCGGCACTCTCGGAAAGGAACTTCTTCTAAGAGGCGACACTGCAAAAGCAATTGAAGCTGTGAAACGCGGACTTGAAATTGTTCCGGTAGAGAAGATGCCGCACGACTTTTTCTCAATTGGACTTGCTGAGGTTCTGATTATGGCTGGAAAGGCAGAAGAAGGAGAGATGATTATTAATGAAATCATAAATTATTCAAAGAGCTATCTCGATTATGCAATAAGTATCGGTCCTGCTGAACGATACGGCCTTGATTATCCAACCGGGATTAATATGCAGGGATTGCTTGATATTTATAATTTGTCGATGAGGCTGAAGCTTGACTCTCTGACAAAAATTGTTGAACCCGAGATTACGAAATACTACGGCGCGTTGTACTCGGCAAAATAGAATAATATGAGGCTTTTCAGGCCCTGCTCTTTTGCACGGTGGTTTTATCCTGATGCCATATTCAGAATAAAAACAACAGAAAAAGTATTGTGGCTTACTTTCGATGATGGTCCTGATCCGGTATCAACCCCAGTGATCCTGGATATCTTGGATAAGCGAAAAGTGAAAGCTCTCTTTTTCTGCAGCGGGAGTGCAGCTGAGAAATATCCAGATCTGATAGAGCAAATAAATGCAAAAGGTCATTTAATTGGCAATCATGGGTATAGCCATCTTAATGGCTGGAGAACATCTGCTGTTAATTATTTAACAGACGTTGAGCGTGCAGCATCTAAAACATCTTCCTCATTATTCAGACCTCCTTTCGGACGTTTAAGCCTCAAACAGTATTATAAACTAAAGACAAAATATAAAATCATTTTCTGGGACATAATGCCTTATGATTTCGACATTTCATTTGGCCCAAAAAGCACACTTGAGATATTAAAAAGGAAGATGCGCAGTGGCTCCATAATTGTGCTTCATGATACTTCAAAATCAACAGTAACATTAATCCTGGATGATTTTATCAGGTTCGCAAATAATGAAGGTTATAGTTTTGAATTGATGTAGCTTTAAACTTATTATTCTTTCCATAATCTGAAAAGCCCTTTGAGTCCTTTGTGTTGACCTTTGTGTTCCTTTGTGGTAAAAATTAAAGCCCTTAACCACAAAGTAACACTAAGGGAAGCACTAAGGTACACGAAGGAAATCTAAAAATAAATCTTAGTAAGAAGAGCTCCTTATCTAAGAAATTCTTTTGCTGAGGCAAAGACTTTTTCAAAACAGTTATCGACTTTCTCACTTAAGGGTGAAGTTAAAATCGGGAATGGGTTTTCGTGGCAATATGCATATGGAAAATCCCATACATCAACAATGCTCTTACTCTTAAATTTATTCAAGGTTTCAACAACTGCTTTTGCAGGTATTACAAGGTCTTTTTGCAGAGTGATCGATTGAATCTGATTTCTCAATCTCTTCAGTACACTTTCCCGGAATGATTTGAACCTGCCAAAATCAATCATCGAACGGAAAGCCATTCCGACCTGACTTTTACTTAGAAAATCTGTTGCAGGTCCCCTCTCTTTAATGTTTTTTTCGAAATCATTAAGATAGTAGCTGTAAAGCCTTTCAAAGGCAAGACTATCCATTATCAGTTTTGAAGAGCCCTTCATCTGGCTGAGGACAGATCCTCCGCAAAAGATGAATAGCCGAGAATCAGTAAACAGTTTCTCGGGATTTCCCATCATAATTATCTCAGCCAGAAATGCGCCTATTGAATAGGCAAAAATGTCAATATTGCTGCTTTTCGGAATTACCTCATGCCGGCCTTCCTTTATGCTTTTAATTAGTACAACAATGTCATCGAGTGTCTGATGCCCCGAGTTAAAAAACCGGAGCGGATCCTCTGAAAGCCTTTCACTAAGTGCAATGTTTGCAAAACTCGACATGCTGATTTCTCCAAGAGTCGAATTCCTTTCTTTCATATGAGGTATCATCTCCCTTGGATCTTTCCATGATTCCGGCGACCTGTTAATATGAAATGAAATCGGGAACAGGATTACATAGCTGCCAGTGTTCTCTGCAAGCCAGAATGCCCAAACGAGGTATTTTACCCAGCTTCTTTCGTTTAATCCGTGAAGCAAAAGGATTACCTTATCGCTGTTTTTATCTGATGGAGTGAAAACCGGATATGAAAATGATCTGTTTTCAGGAATAAGTGTATCGTTTACATTTAAAAAACCTTCAGCAGGAATCTCTGAAAGAAATCTGATATTTCTGATACCAATGCCCGAATCAGGAATTGCTATTGTTTCTTTGTCAGAAGAGAAAACATTTTTGAGTTCACTGAAAGTTTTTGTATACTCCATAATCTTAAAATCCCTGTGTTTTAATGCAAAGAAAAACAGGCAGTTGGGAGCATCCAAATTAATGTTGCAGTTGGTATTCGATTGTGATGTAAATATGAAATATGGGATAAAATTCAATTATTTGGGATAGAATTTTTTTAAAGCTAATTTTGTATCAGGTAATAAATCTATAATGGCAGACCTACAAAAACCGATTCCTTCATATCTGAATGAAAAGCAGAATATAATCCGCCTGGTGATTTTTACCTCTGTTTTTGCGCTGGTATTTATTAATATTTATGCTCCTTTTGGTGCCGACAAATGGTTTAGTGTTACCCGACTAAAGTTTTTTACATATTCAAGTCTTACGATTCTTACAGGAGTTCTGGTTGTTGTAATCAGCCGGATGATAATGTTCAGGGTCGTCAAAAGGAAGCCTCTTCTCCTTTGGCAGTATCTGGTGTGGATTATAGCAGAAGTGGTTTCCATGGCATTATTCTATGCACTATTTGAAAAAGTATTTCTTAAAGATCCCAGGGAGTTTATTGAGCTGACAAAAATTTCGTCAAGACATACAGCCCTTGTCCTGTTACTTCCTTATTCCGTTTCGTGGCTCTATTTTTCATGGAAGGACAAAAAAGAGCAGATCGACAGACTGGCTGACCAGCAGACACCCAATTCGGGAAGCCGGGATATGATCCCGTTTTATGATGAAAAGGGTATTCTCAAATTTTCACTAAAAGCTGAAAATCTCTATTATATTGAATCGGCCGAGAATTACGTGAGTATCTGTTATCTCAATAAGGGCAAGGTTTCGAAATATCTGTTACGCGATACCCTTAAGAAGGCGGAAGAGATCTTTGCAGGGACTGAAATCATCAGGTGCCACAGATCATACATGGTTAATTTTGATAAGGTGAAAGTGATCAGGAAAGACAAGGATGGTCTCAGACTGGAACTTGACAACCCCGCTGTAATGGATATTCCTGTTTCAAAAACTTATGTAAGTTCGGTGATGCAGACATTCTCCAAATACTGCCAGATAAATGACAGGAGCTGATGATTTGTTCCGGGCAGTTTTGTTTGTCGGAATGAAATGCTACTTTTGAAAAAGCAATAAACTTCTTTAAGATGAATATTCTAATCCTCGGTTCAGGAGGCAGGGAGCATGCTCTTACCTGGAAATTGGCCCAAAGCAAAAAAGTTGACAAAATCTTTATAGGTCCGGGAAATGCAGGCACCTCAGATTACGGCATCAATCTAAACATTAATCCGCTGAATTTTCCTGAAGTAAAAAAGGCTGTCCTTGAAAATAATATTGAGTTAGTTATTGTTGGTCCGGAAGCTCCGCTTGTAGAGGGCATACACGATTACTTTCTTGCTGACAAAGATCTGAAAAGCATTCCGGTAGTTGGACCGGACAAATCTGCTGCCCGCCTCGAGGGAAGCAAGGATTTTGCCAAAGCTTTTCTTACAAGGCACAGAATACCTACTGCAGCTTATAAAAGTTTTGATAAATCGACATCAGCGGAAGTCCCGGGATTTCTCAGGACACTAAAACCACCTTATGTCATAAAAGCAGATGGGTTGGCTGCGGGAAAGGGCGTACTTATTATTGATGATATAAATGAAGCAGAGCAGGAGGTAATAGATATTCTCAGCGGGAAATTCGGTGCCGCCGGACAAAAAGTTGTTATAGAGGAGTTTCTGAAAGGCATCGAGCTGTCGGTGTTTGTTATAACCGACGGGATATCATATAAACTATTACCGGAAGCAAAAGATTATAAGAGAATAGGAGAAGGAGATACCGGACTTAATACAGGCGGAATGGGAGCCGTGTCGCCTGTGCCATTTGCCAGGGGCCCATTTATGGATAAGGTACTAAGCAGGATCATAGAACCTACCATGAAAGGATTATCTGAGGATGGGATAGTCTTTAAGGGTTTTATTTTCTTCGGACTTATTAATGTAGGTGGAGATCCATACGTTATTGAATACAATGCACGACTGGGCGACCCTGAATCAGAGGTAATTATACCACGCATTAAATCGGACCTGTTTGAACTTATTGAAGGTGTTGCAAAAGGCGACCTTGCTTCAAGGAAAATTGAGATTGATGAGAGGTTTGTTACTACCGTGATGCTTGTCTCCGGGGGCTATCCGGGCGATTATGAGAAAGGGAAAGCTATAAACGGTTTAGAGCTTGTCAGGAACAGTGTAGTGTTCCATGCAGGCACAAAAATGTCAGAGAATAAAGTAGTAACATCAGGCGGAAGGGTAATTGCCGTGAGTTCATGGGGTAGCACAATGCGGGAGGCACTGGAGTTATCATATGAAAATGCAGAAAAGATTGGATTTGAAGGAGTATATTACAGAAAGGATATTGGATTTGATTTATAGAAAAGATGCTCTTACGATTTTTTAAAGGGACAGGTCCGGGTGTTATCTTAGTTATTGTTGTAACCTTACTGGCTGTCTGGTTCAGACCGTTTATTCAGCTGGAAGGGCATTTTACTCTGTATTTTGATCTGAATCCAATGCCTCTTTATGGATTGATTTCATCACTTATAGGGACGAATCCGGTTCCCGGAATAATACTATCTCTGTCGCTAGTTTCCCTGATGGCTATTCTCATAGTAAATCTGAATTCAACGATCTTTTTTATTAATGAAAGAACATTTCTTCCAGCCTTTATTTATATTTTACTGAGTGGTCTGATACCTCAGTTTCAGCTGCTGAATCCTGCTATCTTCTCTTCATTTTTTTTAATGATCGCCATCAGGCGAATTATGGCAGCATACAGGATACAGGGAACTGCTTACAGTTTTTTTGATGCCGGAATCCTAATTGGTACCGGGACACTCTTCTATGCAAATCTAATCTGGTTCGGATTGTTGATAATAATCGGAATTGCTATTATGAGAACCGGGAATCTGAAAGAAATTGCAATCTCGGTCATTGGTCTGCTTACACCTTTTATAATGACAATCGGAATTTACTATGTTCTGGATAAGGACCTGGGAGAATTATTATCACTTTTTGAGTATAATCTTTTTGGAAAACTTACAAGTTATGATTTCTCCAGATTAATGATAGTTACCATTATTTATTTAGGCTTTGTCCTGATTGTGAGCATATCATATCTGCTGATGGTAATGAACACAAAGAAGATACAGGCACGAAAAACCTTCTTCATACTTATCTGGGTATTTTTAATTTCAGGATTAGTATATGTTATCCTGCCATCGGTGTCTGTAGAAATAATCTGGATCACTGGAATCCCTGTCAGTTATTTCCTGACACATTATTTTATTTTTTCCAGGAAGAAGTTGATTCCTGAAATCCTGTTTTCTGTCTTTTTTATTCTGGTTATAATGATACAGGTTTTGTATCTTTTCTGAGTATCTATTTAACCATAGATACTACGCCAACACCAGATCCCTGCTGGCCATTAGTGAAATCATAATTAAGCTGATACATGCCACTTTTATTGCATGTAAAATCAATGAAGGGATAAATCTTTCCGCTGTTCTTATCGTAGGAGGAGAGTACTACTTTGTTTGTTTCATCTTTTATGCTTAATATGAGCTGCCCTTTGGAATCTTCTGCGTTACACATTGTAAAGCGGTACTTTGTGTTTTTCCACAGCGACATATTTGCCTTATAGCGGAGTTCAGTAGGAGCAGCAGCTTTCCCAAGTTGTACCCGGAAGTCTTTCAGATATTTGGCATTCGCCCCTGCGTTTATTGCGCAGTTACTTACCAGCGGATCAGCAGTCTGTCCGTAGGACACTACCCCGATGAGTAAGAATGTTAAGACTACAATATATTTTTTCATACTAATTATTTATAATTAGCCTGTTTCTTATTTCCTTCATGATTGCAATAATACCATCAAGCTGTTCCTTTGACATTTCAACAACGCTTGTTTCGGTTTGTTCAACAACCAGGCCACCATCTTTTTCAACACTAATGGGATCTCCCTGTGTATAGGTTATCCTGATATCGCGGTAGACATCTTTTATATTCTGAAGATCTTTGCAAAGTGCGGTGAATTCCTGATCGCGGTTACAATACGGGCTGATCAGGAGGAGAAGATCATTCAGTATGATTTTCTGTTCACCTATCCGGTCTCTCAGCATTGTATCGGGGTATTGACTCACCACCTGGGTTGCCAGATACTGTCCCTCAATCCATACGCCAATAATCATCAGGGCTGATAACTGTCCCCGTTCATTTTCCCTGAGATATGTATCTATCTGTGAATATGAATCAATCGAAATGAAAAGAAGTGAATCAAGATTTGATTTATTCTGTGATAACCTCTTTATTGCTTCAAAATCAAAAAACTGACCAACCTTAATGTCATCGGCTAATTTTCTGATGGATGATAGAACATCAAGGGAATTGCCGGTTTTTTCATACATATTCAGGTACCCGAGATCAGCTCCCAGAATGCCCAGCTTGAGAGCTTTATCGAAGCTTGTACTCTGTTTATTGGCATCAATTGAAGTAGCCAGATAATTTTGTGAAAAGGGAACCTCCAGCATCTGCAGCAGATTAGCAATTTCAACAGGTGATGAAATGTTTTTGGAGATATCTGCAATCGCTTCAGGACTGAGCTTCTCCGCTTCAGATAATGGTATAGAATCTAATTCAGGAAAAACAAATTCATTGTTTTTGCTGGATGAATTTCTGCATGAGAAAATAGCAACAATTACTAACAAAATGAAACCTACCTTTATTTTCATCAGGATGATATAAGGGTTAATACAAAAATACAAAAAAACAGATTACCAATTCATTAATTATTTATTTTCGGAACTTAAAATTCTCAAAGAACCTTACAGCTTTCCCAAGCAACTCATAATAAAGGGTAATATAAAGGAAAACTGTGCTTAGCAATACTAGTGTTATATTAAACAAGAAAGTATCTGTTTTAATACCAAAGAAAAACTTTGCAGGAGCATAAAAATGGGTTCGGAAGCTCAGGATCCCATTGTATGAAGGATTGAGATATACCGGATCGACGTTCTGAACTATTTTGTTATTGTAGATCAGATATTTATTTCTTTCATAGGGCTTTGTGACAATCTCTTCAAGTTTTTGATTGTAATATTCATTCTCCCACCTTTTTAATTTGACACTATTTTCTGCCATATTATAAAAGCGGTCTTTTCTGTCACTTGCTGCATTGGAAATTTTGCTGCAGGCTTTATCCATCCTGTCCAGATATCTTAAAAGTGAATCGGCTATTCCCGGATTGAATTCATACGGTGTAAGGTCATTTAAATAGCTGAATTCGGGTAAATCTGTAGCCATAGCAAGTTTAGCCAGTTCTCCTTTCAGAAGGTCAAGTTTACTGAATTGACGTCTTGGGGTTTTTAGCAGAACATCTGGCTGATTACCAATATTCTTAGGGTTGTTCCTGTATTCTGTGAGTGTTGTTTCAAGGGCATCTCGCAGAGCTGGTATTCTATGTGTTTTGTTAAATTCAGCTTCACTTATCGTCTTTTTGAGAAGATAAAATGTTTCCCCGTTCTTGTCATACAATACCTTGCTGTAGCGGTTATCCTTAAACTGTGTTACAATCAGAGCCTCGTACGTCCATCTGGTTGGCATTATTTCGGCAATGAGTGGAACCTTTTCAACATTCCCGATTTTTCGGTTTAGCTTATCGAAAGGGAACATAGCACCGCTTAATACCATCATAGGGATAATAACCAGGGGTATGACAATATAAATAGTTATAGCCGAGTTGAATGAAGCGGATATGTTCAGCCCCAGCATATTGGCACAGAATGCTGTAGTGAAAAGGGCCAGCCAGTAGTTTAGATACATCCCTTTTATTCCAAGTATCGGATTGGCAATGAGAACAAAAAGAAGTACCTGAATTGAAGATATAAATATCAGAATAGCTACTTTTGAGAGCAGGTAACCTGAGCGGCTGAGATTCAGAAATCTTTCCCGTTTAAGAATTTTTCTGTCACGGAATATTTCCTCAGCGCTAATTGTTAATCCCAGGAAGAGGGCGACAATAAGACTCATGAAAATATAGATAGGTATATTTTCATTTTCAGCGAAGATATAGACTGTTGAGTCAGGATCAGGGATATATCTGATTATGAAAGAAAGAACAAAGCCAAGAATCGGAGCTTCCAGAAGTGTTAACAGAACATATTGTTTATTGGCAATTTTGCTCTTGAAATCTCTTGAGAGATAAATCACCAACTGGTTAAAAACATCCGGACGCTGGAGATTTTTATGAGGTGGTTCTTTTACATCAATGATGCCCTTGTAGGGATGTTTTGCAGTATATGCTGCTGCCCACTCTTTGGGTTTGACTTTACGCTTTTCAGTATATTTTCCGAATTCGTCAACAACCTGGGTTTCAATGATATTAAAGATAGTTTCAGGATTTACATTGCCGCATGAAGGGCATTCCCCCACATTTGAGTTAATCTGTGCATCAAGTGTTTTAAAATAGATAACTGAATCGACCGGATTGCCATAGTATGCCATACAACCGCCCTGATCGAGGATAATAACTTTGTCAAACATCTTAAAGATCTCCGAAGAGGGCTGGTGAATTACTGTAAAAATCAGCTTGCCCTTTAATGTAAGATCACGCAACAGATCCATCAGGTTTTCTGAATCCCTGGAGGAGAGTCCCGAGGTCGGTTCATCAAGGAAGAGAACTGACGGCTCCCTGATTAACTCCAGCGCAATATTTAACCTTTTTCTTTGCCCCCCGCTTATTACCTTATTGAATGGTGATCCAACCTTTAGTTCCCTTTTTTCATAAAGACCAAGATTTGAAAGGGTGTGGTCGACCAGGACATTAGTCTCTTCTTTTGATTGATCCCTGAAGCATTGACGGGCAGCATAATACAGGTTTTCAAAAACAGTAAGGTCTTCAATCAGCAGATCATCCTGAGGTACATAACCAAAAACTCCTTCAAGATCCTTACTGTTGCCTGTTACATCGAGTCCGTTAATTTTTACTGTACCGGATGTAGGCTTCTGAATACCGCTCATCAGGTTCAGAAGTGTTGTTTTCCCTGACCCGCTGGCTCCCATTATGCCGATAAGCTTGCCCTCTTCAATTGAAAAGCTGACATTATCTACTGCAGCATGACCTTCCCTGAAATTGTAAGTAAGATTCTCAACGGAGAATGAGATCTTATGAATAATCACATCAGACAGGAAGCTTGAACTTATATCACTGTAATAGATTGCATGTCCTGAATTTGATTTTATCGATCCCCCCTTGGCAAAAGTGTAAACGTTGCCTGATCTGATAGGTAATCCGTTAAGATAGAGCTGATCGTTTGAGATATATTTTATGAAGTAGAGATCTACGCTGGCAATACGAAGAACAATAATTCTGGTATCCTTATATCCGGTAGCCATTCTTTTGCAGAGCTCGCATTCTTCATCGCCGGGACTCAAGACCAGGATTGCAGGATTAATAAGTTCTTCCGGGAGATCATTTTTTACAAATTGCTCTGTTGCGGCAAATTCATCGGATGAGATCTTGAATACTTCGGCAACTGTATTGATTATGTTCATCCTCTGAAGGGTGAACTGTCGGTCGGCGTTTACAAGTTCGTATAGCCTCATCAGAACAACAACTTTCTGTTCCTGATTAAGTGTACGGTTGATTTTTTTGCAGATCCCGAGAATTTTTACCGAGTCTTTAACCGAAGGAGCTAAAGATTCTTTGACAGCAGCTCTTTTTATTACCGGACCCGCGTGTTCATCAAAGAGAGCCATGTACTCTTCAACTGTTTCACGTGTAAGCTGTTTGTTAAGGAAACCGGACACATATTCACGCTCATTCATGAGTATCCCGCCATCCTGTTTAACAATCAGGGCGAACAATTCCATTAGCGCCTTTAGGATCTCTTCACTCATAAATCAGATGTGATATTCTGCATAGATAAAAACCGAAGTTAAAAAAAATTCTAATGTTTTTTAATTAATGGCCTGACAAAATTTCTGCTTATCCATCCGGGAACTAATAATGCTCCAATGATAAGATAAGGATAATATGTAATTATTCTCCAGATAATTGCGATGGCAAGTGCTATACTTCCGGCTATAGCTGCTTCATAGGGTAACTGATCTGAAATATACCGTCCGAGTATCAATTCTGCGAACCCGCTTCCCCCGGGTGATGGGCTAATTATCATCATAATCCATGTAACTAGTTGTCGTGCAAAAATTAAAAAATGATCATTTATTACAAAGAAAGCTACGATGATTGCATTAACCACCCAATATCTGGATGTCCATGAAAGGAAGGTAGCCAAAATAGCCTTCAGCCAGAATGAAAAAGATTTCTTCTTCAATTCAACAGAACTCTCAATTATATCATTTCCAGCCTTTTCTGCCGATTCTTTCCATCGACGTATAACAGGCAGGCTAAATATCTTTATTAGCAGTTTACCAATTCCGGCAGGATTGAAAAAGAGGCCATAACCAACCAGAATAACCCAAACAAGAATTACACCATACCCAATTGCTGTAATTGTGATCAGTTCATTCAGAAAGGAGAGACCAGTTCCCTGAAGAGTTGTTGTGAAAAGAGCCTCTTTCCCTACAATAAGCAAAATAACGGGTAGAAGTATCACAAAATATAATTCATCAAGAAATGAGGTGGCAAGAACAACAGCAGTACTTCTTCCGACGGACATGCCTTCCTTATTAAGAAATACAACTGCAACGGCTGTTCCCCCTACCGTTGAAGGTGTTATTGCAGATGTAAATTCCCATAACATTATCACCCTGAAAGCTTGCTTCCATGTAAGATCATTGTCAGATAATATTCTTATTCTGATAATATAGCCAAGGTCTCTGCAAACCATGCATAACCATGCGACAAAAATCCAGAAAGCCGACTTCCATGTAAACACGAGCTTGCTGAGCACCTCCGCGCTGATGTCTTTGGATATAAGCCAGCCGACAACTGCAAGCCCCAGCAAAATCGGCAAGATTATTTTACCTGGTTTAAGCTTGCTGACAAGATGGTAATGGTTGTCGTGGGTCATAAGCTGAAAAACCTTAAAGATGGCAAAAAATCAGCTCATATGCAATTTAATAGTTAATGTAGGGAAGGGTCGCGACCCTTCCCTGCACTAAACATCGACCCTGCCATTCATAAAACATCGATCCTTCTTTACCCGGTTCAGATATCAAAAACTACGATTCAGGCAGTTTTTTTAACGGCCCTGCATAATTATTTTTTTATTAGACCAACACTGGTTTTACTTTGATCGTGAATTAATGTTTAACTATAAATAATAAGACAATGAAAAAAAATTGGAACCAGCGTTTAAGTGGAATGTTTATGATCTCTTTTTTTCTGATCTCATCAGTGCTGAGTGGTCAGAGCGAAAAAGCATTTATGAAAAAGTACCTTACTAAAATCCCAAACGTAGCAGTAAGTAATCCGCAGTCAAAGTACAGAATGACAGCTGTTTATACTAACAGAGATCTGTATGGTAATTTCATGGATAAGAAAAAAATTTCCGGGGAATATACCAGAGGTCTGGAAAATGGATTTGCAGAATGGAACAATGTTTACATAGCTACATCATCTGATTTTATGAAGCCATTTACTTCAGGAACAAAGCAGGAATATATTGAAAACTTCAAATATGTTCCTTCATCTGAAATGCTTTCAAAGGATGCGTTTAAAGGATTCCCTCCAACACCAGAGAGTGTATATGCCAAAAATCTTATTTGGGACATGCTGATGATTGAAAACTTTGCAAGAGATTATTCTGACTCCTTACGGCTGAACAAAACCTATATAATACCTGAAATTTCAGGTGCATTTGAAATGGAGAATATCGGGAATTATTCTCAGATCAGTATTCAAATCTGTTGGACAGGAGTATCTGTTGTAAACGGAAAGATGTGTGCTGTTCTTGAATACAGGGCACTTGATAATAAGATCGAACTAAGTATGGATCAGCTCAAAACACGTGGTACTGAACAGTATTGGGGAACCACCTGGGTGGCTCTTGATGATAAGCAGGTAGAATATGCTGAAGTTTATGGCGGCACTCTCCAGGAAATTGAAATTACAGGTATGCAGAATAAATTTCTTGTTAAAACAATCAGGGAACTATGGGTAGAGAGAATTCAATAAAGTGATGTAAATTTGTTACTACTATGAAAAAGCTTACTGCAGAATATTTACTGAATCAGAGCAGACCAATATCACACATTCTGTTCTTTATGATTGCCCTGGTAACCGTAACCGTTGTTTCAATGAATGAAGAAACGCTGGATTCGTTTTCCGAAAAGCTTCAGTTCTTTATACTTCTTTTTATTCAGCTTGAAGTATTTTTATTTATAGCCGGGAAATTGTTTGCTGGTCTTGAAACAGGTAAGACCAGGGCTGAGATTACGGGTATTATTGTTACCCGTTTCGTTCTTTTTATTATAGCATGTTTCATAGCAGCCATTATAATATACCTGTTATTCAAATACATTACCGCCTGGATAACCGGTAGCGATCTTAACCATGTCTTAAATAATTTTCTGGTAAATGAATTTAACGGTTGGTTTAAATCAACAATCGGAGGACTCACTTTTGGTGCGATAGTATTTATCATTATACAATGGCAGGCTGCACTCCAGCGGGAACAAAAATTAAGAGAGGAAAATCTTATATTTCAGAATGAAACTTTGAAGAACCAGATTAATCCACATTTCCTTTTCAACAGTTTGAATACACTCTCCTCACTTATCTCTTCTCAGCCTGAAACAGCTGATAAGTTTATAAGCCGCCTCTCTGCAATTTACCGCTATATACTTGAAAATAGTCAAAAGGATAAAGTATCTCTAAGTGATGAACTGGCCTTTATAAGCGATTATTTTTTCCTTCATCAGATCAGAGATGAGGATAAAATTATGCTTGATATAGCGATCGCTGATCAGAATAAGTATTTTATAATGCCTGTTTCACTTCAGATTCTGGTTGAAAACGCTATCAATCATAATATGGCCACACGCGAGAATCCGCTAAAGATTTCAATTTACCTTGAGGCTGATTATATTGTTGTTAAGAACAATCTGCAAAAGAAAACAATCCCGTTAAAATCTACACAGATTGGGCTCAGGAACTTATCTGAGAGAGTAAAGATCATTACAGGAAAAAACATAATCATTGAAGAAACAGGCACTCTCTTTATAGTAAAAATTCCACTTCTGCCATGAACATTCTAATTGTAGAAAATGAAAAACCGGCAGCCGAAAGAATAATCAGGATGCTAGGTAAGACAGACCGGACAATAACAATTTCCGGCATACTTGAGACTGTTGAAGGTACTGCGAACTGGTTCCAGACAAATCCCCGTCCCGATCTTATACTAATGGATATTCAGCTGGATGATGGGCTTTGTTTTGAAATATTTGACATAATTAATATTGAGATCCCTGTGATATTCACAACGGCTTATGATGAATATACGCTTAAAGCATTCAAAGTTAACAGCGTAGATTACCTTCTTAAACCAATTGATGAGAAGCTGCTTAAAGCTGCGCTGGAAAAATTTAAAAAACTATACACACAGACGGACCCGTTTAAGAGAGATTTCAAGCAGCTTTTATATGAATTCAGGAATCAGTATAAGTCGAGGTTCCTTATTAGGATAGGAGAGAAGTACAGATCTGTAACCACAAGGGAGGTGAGCCATTTTCATATCAGTGAGCGCAATGTTTTTCTGACAGATTTTAATGGCAAGGATTATGGAGTTGACAGTTCTCTCGAAGAATTGCAGGGAATGCTTGATCCGCGAAAATTTTTCAGAATAAACCGTGAGTGTATTGTCAATATAGATGCAATAACTCTTATGCACAGCTATTCCTCGAGCAGGTTGCAGCTTACGATAAAAGACAGGGAAAAGAGCGATCTCTTTGTTGTCAGTCGCGAGAAGGTGGCAGATTTTAAAAAATGGATTGACCGGTGATTTCAGTTTTCTTATTGAAAATTTAGAGTTTGTCAACCTCAAAGGTTTCATTAATCTTTAAGACACCTCACTGAAAATCCGTATGATCTATTGAAACTGAGACTTCCAACCTCGTTGTTATTGTATGACATATTCCGCGACCATGCTGATGAAGCATCCGATGGAGTGGAGCTCCACCAGAAACCATAACTACCCAAACTGAAGTAATTACCTGCCAGATAGCGATACCCTCCTGGAAGGGATTTAAATTCGGTTTCAACAGGGATTCCGTTAGATGATCCAAGCCAATTCCCTTTCTCCTGCTCTTTTAACTTTCCGCCGGCTATCGATTCCCCTCCCAGAAATGTGGTAAGGGTTGTCCATTCGGCATCTGTTGGCACATGCCAGCCCTTCGGGCACAGTTTGCCGCTGTTAACAGCATACCAGTTATATAACGTTCCGTAAAGAACCTTATTTATATTTTCATTTTTATAGCTGCAATATGCGGGAGATGATGTGTTTGACCAGACAGTATTGTCAGTAACCAGAGGTATAGGGGTACCATCATTAAAACTATCTGTCCTGAGATTCTCTTTCATCCAGATCTGGTTACCAATAGTTACTGTCGGGAAACTGAAAACCTCAGGCAGCACTTCCGAATTTGTTTTGATTGGTATGGATTCCAATGGTTTTTCCTTTTTCTCAATCGCCGGTATTTTCACCGGATGAAAATAGAAATCTCCTGTTAGGGAGGTAGATTCCCATGGCATTTGTTGGTTCTGCGATTTAAGCGCAACTATATTCCTGACATTCTGGAACATCTGAAGAATTGTAAAATCAGGGATTTTCATACTTTCCAGGATTGCAGAAGTATATAAACCATTCTTCCCGCTTCCGTCTGATGCGGTACTCCCCGGCGCTGTTGCATAGGCAATCAGAGTTCCTTTCGGGGCACTCATAAAGGCTAGTCCTGCACTTGTAGCAGAACGGTTCCAGCTTCGTTCAAAAGGATTATTCCGGCAGGCATCAAGGATAATAATATTTACAATTGTACCTGAAGTTTCCATTAGCGAGAGAACCCTGTCAGCACGTACACAATCATATTCAACCTGTGGTTCATTCTGAATCTTTGCATCAACCGGTATAAGATAGTTAAACCCTTTTGCCTGGATCCCGTGTCCTGCATAGTAGAACAATCCAACGTCATAGTTCTTTAGTTTCATGCCAAAATCATCAATAACCTCCTTAATTTTACCCTGACTAAGGTTTTCATACTCCATCACAGTAAAACCAACATTCTGAAGGGCTTCTTTCATAGCTCTTGCATCATTTTCGGGATTAGCCAGAACACTTGAAGAGTAGTTCCCGTTACCAATTACCAGGGCTAGTCTCTTTTGGGATGTTGCATTACTATTTGAAAGTGGTTGTGATAATGATATTAATGGCAAAAAGGAAATAACCAAGACAATAAAATAAGACCATTTGCTCATTTGCAGAAAAATTAGAATATTTTCAATATCATTTGTTCCTTAGTTAAAGTCACCTAATCCATAAATACTTCCATCTGGATTTTTTTGAGGTTGCCAGGTCCGGACATGAATTATTGGCAAGTCAGGATTATTAAGATCAACCATAAGGAAAAGATACCCTTCATCTCCATAATTTGTTGAGCTATAATTCTGTCTGATCTGGATCCCATAGATTTCGCCACCTTTGCCTGATTTACGGATTTCGTTATCTTCAAATTTGAGGTTTATGAATTCATTGCTCTGAAAAGAAAGTTTTAGATTTTTCAAGTATTCTGTTTTTGTATACCTGTTATACCTTATTATTCTGTTGTCAAGATATTTGTTGCCATCATCTGTTGCTGTCCTAAGAACAGATCCTACAATAATCAGGGCATCATCAGAGAAAATGCTTTCTATATACGACAGCCTTTTGAGAGCATATGCCGTTTTGTAATTTTCAAGGAAAGTAACAAGTACCAATCTCACCTTTTCGTTCCATGTGTCTTTATTTACGATGTCGTTAAGGGCTTGATTGCTAAGCCCAAAGGAGAGGTTGAAAATTTTTCCTGAACTGTTAAAATGAAAGACGATATCCTCTACAAATTGTTTGTAATTATTTGCGAATTTAAAATTCATGGGTATAGAGCGACAGATTACATCATCTCCAAATCGAACAAACCTGTATGATGGTATTCCAAGTATTCTTGCCTGACCGTACTGAACAAGATCCTGAAACATTTTAAAACCCTCCGGTGTGAAATCATTTATAATTGTATTAAAGTCGCGTGTTTTAAAAGAGGCAGTAACTCTCCCCATAACCTGTTCAAATGGAACATGTTCTTCTTCAGGCAAAACCGAGATTGAACGACTAAGCCACGATGAATCACTCGCAACTGTTTTTTTTGCAATTATACCTTGTACATTTAAGTTCCCTGGAGCATCTCCTCTTTTGGCTATTAATGAACTGTTTCTATATGGTACAGGATCAAGAATTCTCATCACATCACGCAATTCGCTATCGATGGTTGCCTCTTCCTCAAAGATGTACTCAATTTTGAGTTTTACGTCGTCTTTGGCAGATGTGAAGTTTGCAAAATCAACATACCCCAATCCATCTTTTGCACTGATGATATTTGACCAGGTATTTCCATCCCAAAAACTATAATCCAGGTTTGATACAGGAATGTTATGGAAATATATATTCAGATTTATACTTAATGAAGTGCCTGGAGTATTTGTGTCAGCAACCATTACTGATAAACCTGTAAAAATGCTATTAATTTGAATAGGCAGCCATGTAGCTAAAAGATTTTGCATCTGATTATCTGAAGTTAAATCAATAGAGCTTCCATCAGGATGGCTTCTGAGAAGTGTAAACGCCCAGTAGTAATATCTCAGTGCGTCTGAAATTTTGTTGTTTTTAAGGGCATCCATTCCTTCTTCAGTCAGGCCTATGATCTTATTCTTTCTTTCGGCAAAAATATTATCCGTGTTAATACGTTTCATGTAGTGAAACACTCTGGCATCAGGCTCATTGCTAACTACTATCTTCTCACTATTTTTGAGCAATGGTCCGGAGTAAGTACGCATTATTGAGTTAAATACTTCCGTAAAGTTATTATCAATGTCTGCCAGATTAAACTCGCTTTTCAGCAGAAGAAACTTACTTTTATACATTGAAGCGATCTGCTCAAGAATCATAGATGAAGCCATCTGTTCAGCTTTCTTAAGAGTAGTTCCGCTTCCTTCGCCCCAGATATAGGTTATGGTATCAGATTTAATCTGTTCAATTGATTGTGAGAACAGGCTGATATTAAATGCTAAACAGATGAGAAGACAGTAGATTTTTTTCACGGTAACAGCATTTGAAATTCAAAAATAGGATAAAAAATTTAGAAATCATAACAGAGAGAAGTTCATAAATAAGTTTCAATCTTTTAGGCAACGAACGGAAAAACCATTTCGCTTATCGTCGTTGCCTGCATATAATCCAATAAGATCATTGTACATATTAATAAAATAAGAATTGATAACAGAAAACTCCTTTGAACTCCACCAATCACCATATGTCCCAGTGCCTCCAAATAATCCATTTCCATACCTAGCACCGCCGGGAAGAGCTGTAAATCCGGTTTCATTTGTTGCTCCATTATTTGGAGTAGCCCAATGAGTAGTTCCAGTTTCCTTAAGTTTACCTCCTGCTATACTCTCCCCTCCTAAGTAAGTTGATAAAGTAGTCCATTGAGCATCTGTCGGTACATGCCAACCGACGGGACAAACATTTCTACCCCCATTGATTGTTACGTCAATTGCATACCAGTTGTACAATGCACCATAAGTTGCTTTATAAGTAACCGAATCATTAGAATACCAGCAAAAAGAAGGTGTCGTTAATGCAGCCCAGGCAGTATTATCAGTAACTTTAGAAATTTTGGTTCCATCGTTGTATTTTGTTGTTTTTAAGTTTTCTTTAATCCATATTTGTGTTCCAATGGAAATTGTATTATAAATATTACCTTCAATATCGGTAACTGTCCCGTTAGTCGTAAAGGTGATTTCATTACCATATGTTGTACCCAGAATATTCGTTGCATAGGCTCTGACATAATAAGTTGTGTTGGCCGTAAGTCCTGTTAATGAACTGGTAAATCCTCCCGACCCGGAACCATCTGTGGTTTTATTACCAGTTATTGCAGGATTTGTTGTGGTACCCCAGCAGATTCCCCGTGCGGTGATTGATGGACCAAAGGGACAAGTAACATCTCCACCCGACACAGCAGAAATTGTTGTTATTCCAGATATTGGAGAGGTTGTGGCAGTTGGTAATCCATCTGTTGTTGTGAATGATAGATCTGCACCGTATGATGTTCCAGCTGAATTAGTTGCATAGGCACGAACATGATAAGTAGTGCTGGGAATTAATCCAGTTATTGTGCTGGTGTATGTCCCTGTTCCGGTTCCATCAACGGTTTTAGAGTCAGCGATGGTTGGATTGCCAGTTGTATTCCAGCATACACCCCGAGAATATAATGTTGATCCGCCATCCCAAGTTACATTACCGCCTGAAGTAGCTCCCATATATATTATTGAAGTTACAGCTGTTGTGGTAACTGTTGGAAGATCTGTGTTAGTAGTAAATGAGACATCAGATCCATAGCCTATACCATTATTGTTTGTTGCATAAGCCCTAACATGATAAGTTGTTCCTGGTGAAAGACCTGTTATATTACTGACAAAAGAGCCATTACCTGACCCATCAATTGTCTTTGAATCTGTAACAGTTGGATTCACTGAAGTGCTCCAGCAAACACCCCTTGTTGTTGCTGTTTCTCCACCTGACGATCCTACATCTCCACCAGAAATTGCTGAGTTGGTTGTAATCCCTGTTATCGCAGTTGTTGTAACCGGAGGTATTCCTGTCCCAGTCGTAACAGTTTCATTGGCTCCATATGCAGTTCCAACAGAATTTGTTGCATAAGCGCGGAAATAAAAAGTTGTCAATGGGGTTAACAGAGGTATTCCAACATAGAAATTACCTGTCCCTGTACCACTCGAAATTTTTGAGCTTAATTCAATAGTTGGATTCAAAGTTGTACTCCAACAGATGCCCCTCTCTGTAACTGATGAACCACCATCGGAGGTGACATTTCCGCCAGTACTTATTGAAGTATTGGTTACTGTGGTTGTATTAGTTGTAACCGCAGGCAATACCTGGCCCTCTCCTTGCAGGCATCGAATGTAAAATCCATTTTCAGGATAATAACTGCTTCTGTTTATATAAGTGCTAGTGCTGGTTAAATTTCTTCCCCATCCCGTATTACTTGTACTTTGTGTGGAACTCCACCAGTACGCACCGTATCCGATAATTTGGAATGCTCCAATTTTTTCACGGTAACTCCATGGAAGACCATTAAATCCTGTTTCGTTTGTTGCTCCAGTGTTAGGGCTCATCCAATGAATTGTTCCGGCTTCTTTAAGTTTTCCTCCTGCAATACTTTCTCCTCCCAGGAAGGTAGCTAGTGTAGTCCACTCAGCATCAGTAGGAACATGCCATCCTGTTGGACAAAGATTACGGTTATCCACAGTCGTGTAAAAATTATATAGAGCACCAAATGAGGCTTTATAGGTTGCCTGATCATTGTTGTACCAGCAGTATGCTCCTGAAGTCAGCAAACCCCATGCTATATTATCGGTAATATTTGTTATTGAACTTCCATCTCTGTACTTGGTGGTTTTCAAGTTTTCAGCCATCCAAGTTTGAGTACCAATTATGACTGTATTATATACATTTCCATCAATGTCAGTTACAGTTCCTCCGGTTGCAGTCAATGTTGTAAAAGTAACTTCATTTCCATAACCTGTACCCGTATTATTAGTGGCATAAGCCCGCACATAATAAGTTGTGCTTGGAGTTAATCCTGTAAGACTACTTGTGAAAGAAGTTGTTGAGCTTGTTGTTGTCCTTGTAGTCAAAGCTATGGTGGGATTAGGTGAAAGACTCCATATAACTCCGGATTCGGTTATTGCTGATCCTCCATTTGAGGAAATTGTTCCTCCTGAGGAAGCTGATGAAGAGGTTACAGCTGAAATAGAGGTTGTTGTTATTACCGGAACTGTTGAAGATGGTGTTGTAAAACTAACCTGAGTAGCGTAGGCTGTGCCAACACTATTTGTTGCATATGCTCTCACATAATAGGTCGTATTTGGATTTAATCCCGTTATAGTTGTTGTATATGCACCTGTTCCTGATCCATTAATTGTTTTAGTTGCGAGTGCGGTTGTTGGATTGATACCGGTACTGTAACAAAGTCCTCTCACTGTAACAGGAGAACCACCGTCTGATGTGATATTACCACCACTTATACCTGTGGTTGATGATCCATACATTGTAGGTTCAGGACTAATAACCGGCAGAACGATACCTTCTCCCTGGATACACCGTACTGAATAGCCATATGATTTGGCTGACGGATTACTGATGATATAACTGGAATTATAATTAAGATTATATCTGTAAGCGCTGTCTGTCTGAAAAACGGAGGGGGAAGAACTCCACCAGTTACCATTTGAACCTAAAGACATCATTGTGCCATCATTGAAACGCTGATCTCCCGGCAGTGCAGTAAAACTGCTGCTGTTTGTCGCGAACAGATTGGGATTTAACCAATGAGTAAATCCGGCTTCCTTTAATGCACCTCCGGCATTTGCTGTTCCTCCAAGATTATTTATCAGAGTAGTCCATTCTTCTACTTTGGGGACATGCCATCCAAAAGGGCAGAGTTTATGTCCATCTACAACTGTATAATAATTGTAAAGGGCTCCATATTCATTTTTATTATTTATATCATTGTTATGCCAGCAATAAGCCCCGGTAAAAGACGCTCCATTGGATGACCATCCCGGATTAGTTGTCATATTGGGGATTGCTGTACCGTCACGGTACCTAGTAGTTTTCAGATTTTGCTTCAGCCAGGTCTGCGTACCTATATATACAGTATCGTATTTATTACCATCTATATCAGTCACAGTTCCAGTACTTACAAGAGACGTGGTAAAACTAATCTCATTGCCATAAGAAGTACTTATGCTGTTTGTTGCATAAGCCCTTACATAGTATTTTGTATTTGCTGTTAATCCTGTAATTGAACTTGAGAATGTTCCGGTGCCTGTTCCGTCAATGGTTTTTGTTGTCAATGCAATTGTTGGATTTTGGGAAGTACTCCAGCAGACACCTTTTGCAGTAATGTTGGCTCCTCCGTCAGTGGTAATACTGCCACCAGATGACGCGGTAGTTTGCGTTATTGAAGTTATTTGTGTTGTCGTTAAAGATGGACCTGTTGGAGCACCAGAACCAGTAGTAAAGCTTAATTCATTTCCATAAGCTGTCCCGACACTATTTGTTGCATAAGCTCTCACATAATATATTGTTCCGGGTGATAATCCTGTGATTGAACTTGTAAAAGAACCAGATCCGCTGCCATCTGATGTTTTTGTTGTTAGTGCTATTGTGGGAGCAGGCAATGAGCTCCAGCAAACTCCTCGTGTAGTGATAGCAGCTCCTCCATTGTTCGTTATGTTACCGCCGGCTGTAGCTGTAGTTTGAGTTACAGCTGAAACAGAAGTTGTTGAAACAGTGGGTAAATATTGCATTTCCCCCTGAAGGCAACGAACAGAGTATCCATTTCTAAAATCGGGGACTCCCCAACTTACGCCCATTTCCGAATAATTCAAGCGCCTGCTAAAAGCCTCAGCAGTTGTGCTCACTGTAGAGGTCCACCAGTCACCTGTGCCTCCAAGGTTGTTGAAAGAACCACCAATGTAATAACGGTATCCACCCGGCAGAGCTGTGAACTCCGATACATTTGAGGCTCCTGTGTTCGGGATGGTCCAACCTGAAACACTCTTCATCTTTCCTCCTGCAACATTTTCCCCTCCTAAATAGGTAGTAAGGGTTGTCCATTCAGCATGGGTTGGAACATGCCAGCCAGTTGGACAAAGATTCCGGCTATCTGTTGTTGTATAAAAATTATACAACGCACCATAGGTAGCTTTATAAGCTGCCTGATCGTTGTTATACCAACAGTATGCTCCTGAAGTAAGATTCCCCCAGGCAGTGTTATCAGTAATATTTGGAATAGCACTTCCATCCCTGTATCTGGTAGTCTTCAGGTTTTCCTTCATCCAGATCTGTGTTCCAATAGTAATTGTGTTATATACATTACCATCTATATCAGTAACTGTTGCGCCACCGGGCGACAGTGTAGTAAAACTTAATTCATTTCCATAGGCAGTACCAGCAGTGTTCGTTGCATACGCCCTGACATAATATAATGTACCAGGATTTAATCCAGTAATTGCACTTGAGAATGATCCATTGCCAAGACCCCCTGATGCTATGCTGTTGGAAATTGTAGGACTTGGAGAAATACCCCAACAAACACCTCTTGCGGTGACATTTGAGACTCCTGCACTGGTAATATTTCCGCCGCTTATTGCAGTAGTTTGTGTAACATCCGTTATTTCTGTTGTGCTGATTACAGGTAGTCCGGTAGTTGCTGAAGTAGTTGCAAAAACAAGTTCATTTCCATAAGCTGTACCAACAATGTTAGTAGCATAAGCTCTAACAAAATAGGTAGTATTTGGGACCAGTCTTTTCAATGAACTTGTGAAAATTCCTTTACCGGAACCATCCTTTGAGATAGTGTCTGCAATTGTTGGATTCTGCTTTGTACTCCAGCAGACTCCTCTGGCTGTTATATTAACCCCTCCGTCGGCTGTGATGTTTCCACCTGAGATGGCAGTGGTATCAGTAATATTTGAAATAGAAGCAGTGGTAATTGTAGGAATATTCAGGGTAGTAAAAGTTTCCTGGTTTCCATAAGCTGTACCAATATTATTTGAAACATAGGCACGCATGTAATAGACTGTACCCTTTGAAAGTCCGGTAATACTGCAAGTAAACTCGCCGGGTTCTTTACCGGTTTCAATTTTAAAGTCAGAAGTATCAGGATTTTGGTCTGTACTCCAGCATATACCCCGTACAATTATGTAGGTGCTTCCGTTATCTGTCAGGTTTCCTCCGGCTTCTGCGGATGTGTCGGTAACAGAAGTGGCAGGGGTAGTAAGAATTGTTGCCAGAGAACCATTTTTTGAAAATATACCATTAAAAACTTCCTCATTCTCTTTGCCGCATGAGAGAATGAGTAACAGTATAATAATCAGAAGTTTGAGTGTAATATGTTTGGAGCTTTCAGGCATTATTTAATAATCGGTTCAAATCTTGCATTTTTAATTTGAATTTCAAGAGAATACAATAATAACTAAAAAGAGCGGACAGCACGAACGTAGTGGGTTTCATATTTGAAGACGTTACTTATCCCTCCTGGTCCAAATGCCACAGTTGAAGCCGCGAATTCATTGTATTCACTGGAGCTCCAGTAAACAGAAGTGCTAAAGCCCCCAATGGCAGACTGGTTCAAGTATAACTTGTTCAATTCGTCTCTGCTTGGCAGATACCAGTCACTGTAGCCACTTAAAACCAGATCGCTGCAAATTTTTGCTGCTGTACCAGCGGTTGCACAACCAGTAACAATGTCAATTGTATTCTGATTCCCTTTTCCCAATCCTGTACTATCAGCTCCAGTTAGGTTAGTTCCATTACATCCCCATTCGGCTCCAGTACTCTGATCGCCTGGAGCAGCAATAAGACCATGTACCTGGCCGACAACATAACCATTATCACCTGGCTGAAAAATGTAAGCTATTTTTCCGCCCTTATAGTTATCACCAACTGCAAGAGGAGCAGGTTCGCCCTGCAGACATCTGACAGAATAACCTCCACGTTTATCGAGGTTGAGGCTGAATAGAAATGAATTATTGTAGTTCAAATAATATCCCCACATTAAAGAAAGTGATTTCTCTGTTGAACTTGCCCAGTAGCCGTAACTCCCAAGACTATAGAAAAGTCCAAGATCGGGGGCCCTGTATCCACCAGGAAGAGCTGTGAAGGCAGTCTCGTTGGTTGCTCCTGTATTTGGTGTTTGCCAATGATCAGTGCCTGCTTCTTTTAATTTGCCTCCAGCTATATTTTCTCCTCCCAGATAGGAGGTTAAAGTTGTCCACTCAGATTCAGTAGGAACATGCCAACCAGTCGGACAAAGATTTCTATTCTCGAATGCATAATAATTATATATTGCACCATAAGAAGCTTTATAAGTTGCCTGATCGTTAAGCAACCAACAATAAGCTCCGGATGTAAGTAAACTCCATGCAGTGTTATCTGTAACATTTTGAACAGAGCTTCCATCCCTGTATTTAGTTGTCTTAAGGTTTTCTTTCATCCAGATTTGTGTGCCGATTATAACTGTATTGTAAACATTGCCATCAATATCAGTTACTGTACCGCTGCTTTGAGAGAGCGTAGTAAAACTTATTTCATTTCCATATGCAGTTCCAACAATATTAGTTGCATAAGCTCTTACATAATAAGTTGTGTTTGCACTTAGTCCGGTAATGCTGCTGGTAAATATTCCTGCACCCGAACCATCAGTTGTTTTTGAATTAGCAATTGTTGGGTTTGTAGTGGTGCTCCAGCAAACACCTCTAGTGTTGGCTGAGACGTTACCAAGTGTTGTTATTGTTCCCCCCGATGATGCAGAAGTGTTGGATATACCTGAAATTGAAGTTGTTGAAACTGAAGGTAAACCATCGCCTGTAGTAAAACTGAACTCTACTCCATAACCCGTACCAGCTGAATTTGTTGCATATGCTTTAATGTAGTATGTAGTTAATGGTGTAAGTGATGGAATTGGAATTGTAAAGAATCCCAAAGCAGTTGTCCCTGCTGAAGATTTTGAACCTGAACTGATTGTTACATTTGGACTTGTACTCCAGCATACACCCATGTCGGTAATTACTCCTCCCCCGGTTGTAAGAAGATTACCGCCTGTACTCACTGAAGTGTTATATACAGTTGGATTTGTTGTCATAATGCCTGGAAGAACAACGGTTTCACCCTGTAGGCAACGAACCGAAAATCCACTTACCTTATTGAAGTAATTACTGCTTACCATGGTATTAATATGAAGGATTAATCTTCCCCATGAGCTGGAGCCAGAAAAGTCTGTTGAAGACCACCAGTATCCAATAGCTCCAAGATTCATGAAATTTCCATCAGTTACCCTATAGCCGCCCGGAATTGCTGTAAAGCCTGATTCATTTGTTGCATCGGTATTATAGCTCATCCAGTGGGTATTTCCTGTTTCCTTTAGTTTGCTGCCAGCAATACTTTCCCCCCCCAGATAAGATGTTAATGTTGTCCACTCAGAATGTGTTGGAACATGCCATCCTATCGGACAAAGGTTTTTATTATCAATTGCATAGTAATTGTATAAGGCACCATAAGTTGCTTTATAGGTTGCCTGATCGTTAACCCACCAGCAATAAGCTCCGGATGTAAGCAAACTCCAGGCACTGTTATCTGTAACATTTGAAATAGCTATCCCATCACTGTATCTGGTCGTTTTCAGATTTTCCCTCATCCAGGTCTGGGTGCCGATAATTACAGTATTGTATGTATTTCCATCAATGTCAGTAACCGTTCCTCCTGTAGCAGGCAAAGTTGTAAAGCTAATCTCATTACCATAAGCTGTTCCAGCACTATTTGTTGCATAAGCACGTACATAATATGTTGTATTAGCGTTTAAGGTAGTAATGTTGCTGGCAAAATTTCCAATGCCTGAACCATCAGTACTCTTGAAATTGTTTATTGTCGGTGCTGGAGATAAGTTCCAGCAAACACCGCGGCTTACTACTGATGATCCTCCATCACTTGAAATATTTCCTCCTCCGGATGCAGAATATGGAGTTATGGACGAAATTGCTGTTGTTGAGAGAGTAGGGTAGGTTGCTGGGGCTGATGTAGAAAATATTTGTTCATTTCCATAAGCTGTTCCAACGCTGTTAGTTGCATAGGCTCTAACATAATAAGTGGTATTTGCATTTAATCCGGTAATGGAACTAATAAATACTCCAGCAGCAGGTACATC
This sequence comes from Bacteroidales bacterium, assembly GCA_016709865.1. Classification (NCBI taxonomy): domain Bacteria; kingdom Pseudomonadati; phylum Bacteroidota; class Bacteroidia; order Bacteroidales; species Bacteroidales bacterium. The sequence goes on along the minus strand of JADJLX010000006.1, from coordinate 427,906 downwards.
TGATGTCTTTGTAGACAACGCAATTGTAGGGTTTGTAAAAGTGCTCCAGCAAATACCTGTTGCTGTTACAGGTGATCCTCCGTTATTGTTAACAATACCCCCGGTTGAGGCAGTAGTTTGAGTTATAGAAACAATGTTTGTCGTTGAAACAGCCGCCAATACCTGTCCCTCACCTTGTATACAACGAACAGAGTAGCCATATCTCTTATCCCAGCTTGACTCACTAACATATGGATTATCACTACTTAAAAACCTTAACCATGAATTTGAGAGAGAACTTTCTGTCGAACTCCACCAAAAACCAGTACTTCCAATGAATGTGTAATTTTCAGGATTGTAACGATATCCCCCAGGTAATGCTGCAAAGCCTGTTTCGTTTGTAGCTCCAGTGTTTGGATTCAGCCAATGTGAAGTGCCGGCTTCTTTTAGTTTTCCACCAGAGACGGATGTTCCTCCCAGAAAGTCAGTTAGAGCTGTCCACTCAGCATTAGTTGGTACATGCCATCCATTTGGACAGAGGTTACGGTTATCAACCGTTGCATAAAAATTATACAATCCGCCATAAGTTTCTTTATAGGTCGCCTGATCATTATTATACCAGCAGTATGCACCGGAAGACAATGCATACCATAATGTTTTGTCTGGTTCATAAGGGATGATGCTCCCATCTCTGTATCTTGTTGTTTTCAGGTTTTCCTTCATCCAAATTTGTGTGCCAATTGTAACTGTATTGTATACATTACCATCAATATCAGTTACTGTTCCTCCAGTTGCAGGCAATGTTGTAAAGCTAATTTCATTTCCGTATGCTGTACCAACGCTGTTTGTTGCATAAGATCTAATATAATACGTAGTGTTTGCTGTTAATCCTGTCAGAGAACCTGCAAATGCTCCTGTAGCCAGACCGTCTGTTGTTTTCGATGTCAATGCAATTGTGGGTGAAGGTGAAGTACCCCAGCAAATTCCACTAGATGTTACCGTTGCTCCTCCATTACTTGTGATGTTTCCCCCGCTTACTGCTGAAGATTGAGTTATTGCCGATATTGTTGTTGTGGTAATTGAAGGGAGTACAGGGGCTGGTGAAGTTGTTGTAAATGCAAGTTCATTGCCATAAGCTGTACCAATGCTGTTTGTTGCCCAGGCTTTGACATAATATGTTGTATTTGGAACCAGTTTTTTCAATGAACTTGTGAAAATTCCTTTACCGGAACCATCCTTTGAGATAGTGTCTGCAATTGTTGGATTCTGCTTTGTACTCCAGCAGACTCCTCTGGCTGTTATATTAACCCCTCCGTCGGCTGTGATATTTCCACCTGAGATGGCAGTGGTATCAGTAATATTTGAAATAGAAGCAGTGGTAATTGTAGGAATATTCAGGGTAGTAAAAGTTTCCTGGTTTCCATAAGCCGTACCAATATTATTTGAAACATAGGCACGCATGTAATAGAGTGTACCTTTTGAAAGTCCGGTAATACTGCAGACAAACTCGCCGGGTTCTTTGCCGGTTTCAATTGTAAAGTCAGAAGTATCAGGATTCTGATCTGTACCCCAGCATATTCCACGGGCAATTATGTATGTGCTTCCGTTATCAGTCAGGTTTCCTCCGGCCTCTGCTGATGTGTCGGTAACAGAAGTGGCAGGGGTAGTAAGAATTGTTGCCAGTGAGCCATTTTTGGAAAATATGCCATTAAATACTTCCTCGTTTTTACTATCGCATGAGAGAAGGAGAAACATTGAAAGTATTAACAATATGAGTTTAATATGAATCTCTTTTTTCTGCATTGAAATATTTCAACTACTTAGTACTAAATTCTCCCATGAGATATTTTGTAGTATTAGAAGGATCGGATAGCTCGTACATTGGCTAAGTTATCTTTGTTAACATTTCCCTGTGTACCGTTAAAGAAGTGCTGGTACCAGGAATGGCCAATGCCGAACTCGCTAGAGCTCCAATAAAAATTTAATGTAAAAGCTCCAATTTTTTCTTTACTTAAGTATAACTTGTTTAGCTCATCTCTGCTTGGCAGATACCAGTCATTATAACCGTTTAAGACCAGATCACTGCAAATTTTTGCTGCTGTACCAGCGGTTGCACAACCATTCAAAATGTCGATTGTATTCTGGTTACCTCTTCCTAGTCCGGTACTATCAGCACCACTAATACTTATCCCAACGCAGCCCCATTCTGCAGACGTACTCTGATCGCTTGGAGCAGCAATAAGGCCATGTGTTTCACCAGATACAAATCCCGGATCGCCAGATTGAAAAATGTAGGCTACAATTCCGCCCTGGTAGCAATCGCCTATTGCAAGAGGCGCAGGTTCGCCCTGAAGGCACCTTACAGAAAACCCTGTTCCTCTTGGGCCCGCAGCTGGTGCAGTCTCAATTAAAACTGACATATAACTCAAATATCTGCCATAACAAATAGAAACTGGATTCTCAGTTGAACTCCAGTAGTAACCTCCATTACCAATTCCAGTAAATCCACCAGTACTACTACGATATCCACCTGGAAGAGCTGAATATCCATACTCATCAGTAGCTCCGGTATTAGGTGTCAACCAGTGTGCAGTGCCAGATTCCTTTAGCTTCCCTCCACCAAAACTGCTTCCCCCAATGTAGTTTTCAAGTACGGTCCATTCAGCATTTGCTGGTACATGCCAACCCGTAGGGCAAAGTTTGTGTCCATCTATTACTGAATGAAAATTATATAGTGCCCCATATATGTTTTTATTATTTAAATCATCGTTGTACCAGCAGTAAGCAGCTGTATTTAAATTACTATAAGCATTCCATGTAGCCGGATCAGACCCGTATGCAATGGCTGTTCCGTCACGGAATTTTGTGGTTTTCAGATTTTCTTTCAACCAGGTTTGCGTTCCTATTGTTATTGTGTTATATACATTTCCATCAATGTCAGTTACAGTGGAACCTACAAGAGGGAGTGTTGTAAAACTTATCTCATTACCATAAGCTGTTCCAACAAAGTTTGTAGCGTATGATCTGACATAATATGTAGTTCCTGAAGTCAATCCGGTCAATGAACTTACAAAGATTCCACTCCCGGTTCCATCTGAGGTTTTACTATTCATTATGGTTGGATTTGGTGTTGTATTCCAGCATAATCCCCTTCCCGTGACAGGTGCCCCGCCATCATTTATCACATTTCCGCCGCAAGTTGCAGATGTTTGAGTTACTGCTGATAAACCTGATGTAACAATGGAAGCTATATCAAGAGTTTTAAAACTTACTTCGTTGCCATAACCAGTTCCAACGCTATTTGTTGCATATGCTCGCACATAATATGTTGTGCCTTGTACAAGTCCTGTTAACAAACTTGTAAAAACTCCCAGAATACCTGTAGTTTTATTATTGATTATTGTTGGATTTGGGTTTATGCTCCAACAGACGCCTGTTGCAACTATTGGATCGCCTCCATCACTGACAAGGTTTCCGCCACTTTTTGCAGATCTGTCAAGAATTTCAGAAACTGCATTAGTTGTTATTGTTGGAAGGGATGGACCTGCAGGATTTGTGGTAAAACTCATTTCAGGTCCATAAGACGTGCCCAGACTATTTGTTGCATAGGCTCTAACATAATACTTTGTTGAGGGACTTAAACCTGTAATCGTGCTTGAGAAAGTACCTGTTCCTGCACCATCAGATGTGACAGTAGGCAGAGCGACAACTGGTTTTTGACTTGTACTCCAACAAACGCCTCGTGCAATAATAGAAGATCCCCCATCAGAAATAATAATCCCTCCACTTAAACCAGATGTGGATGAAAGGACAGTTGTTGTTACAGACTTAACAAGGGCATAAACCGGTCCTTCTCCTTGCAGACATCTTACACTCATTCCGTCAATTTTGCCCTCTGTTTGTCTGATAAAACCGGATTCTGTGGAAGTAAAAAACCTCCTCCATGCAGCAGTGCTTGAGGGAGAGTTCTCATTTACAGACCAAAACGAACCAAAAGTTCCCGATTCGATAAAAGCACCATAATCTGTTCTAACGCCTGCAGGAAGTCCGGTGAATCCAGTGCTGTTGTCTGCGCCTGTATTTGGACTAACCCAGTGAGTAGTACCTGCTTCTTTTAGTTTACCACCAGCTAAGTTCTCACCACCTAAATAGTCAGTAAGTATTGTCCATTCAGCATCAGTTGGGACATGCCATCCAGAAGGACAAAGGTAACGACCATCAACAACTGTACTGAAATTATATAATGCACCAAAGGGGTTTTTATTGACTATATCGTTATTATACCAACAATATGCACTTGAATCTGTAACAATCCATGCTGCTCCATCGGTAAGATTTGCAATTGTTGCACCATTTCTGAATCGGGTTGTCCGAAGATTTTCTTTCATCCATGTCTGAGTACCAATAACTACTGTATTGTAAACATATCCATCAATATCAGTTACTGTTGAACTACCGGATGAAAGTGTTGCAAAACTAATCTGATTTCCATAACCAGTTCCTATACTGTTAGTTGCGTAGGCTCTGACATAATAAAGCGTGTTTGGAGTTAATCCTGTTAGAGAGCTCATTATCAATCCTGCAGCAGGAACATCTACTGTCTTTGTTGACAGAGCTATGGTTGGAAAGGCAGATGTGCTCCAGCATACTCCGCTGGAGGTTATTGTCCCTCCTCCGTTACTTATAATATTTCCTCCACTTTTAGCGCTGGTTTGCGTAATTGAAGTAACAGTCTCAGTATTCAGGGAAGGAATTGTTGTCGCTCCAGAACTGGTAGTAAAAGTAACTTCGCCCCCATAAGCAGTACCGGCACTATTCGTAGCATATGCTCTTACATAATATAGAGTTGCAGGAGTTAATCCGGTTATTGAACTTGTAAAAGAACCTGATCCGTTTCCATCAGATGATATCGTAGTTAGTGCTATCGTTGGATTAGGGAAAGAGCTCCAACAAACTCCCCTTGCGGTAACAGTTGCACCTCCATCGCTTGTAATATTTCCGCCACTCACAGCTGTAGTTTGAGTTATTGCCGATATTGTTGTTGTGGTAAGTGTTGGTAGTAAAAGAGTTGGTGAGGTTGTTGTAAATGTCAGTTCATTTCCATAAGCTGTCCCAACACGATTGGTGGCGTAAGCTCTTACATAATACGTTGTGTTAGGCAGTAATTTATTTAATAATCTGGAATAAATTCCAGTTCCTGAACCTTGAGCCAAAAAGAGAGAATCAGCAAGAGTCGGATTCTGTAATCTGTTCCAGCAAATTCCACGGAATAGCACAGGAGTACCTCCGTCCGCTGTTATTTCTCCCCCAACCATTGCACTTGAATCAGTTATTGATATTACTGGAGAAGTGGTAATTGTCGGAATATTCAGGGTAGTAAAAGATTCCTGGTTCCCATATGCAGTTCCAATATTATTTGAAACATAGGCACGCATGTAATAGATTGTACCTTTTGAAAGTCTTGTAATACTACAAACAAACTCTCCGGTTTCTTTCCCGGCTTCAATTTTAAAGTCAGAAGTATCAGGATTCTGATCTGTGCTCCAACATATTCCACGGGCAATTATGTAAGTGCTTCCGTTATCAGTCAGGTTTCCTCCGGCTTCTGCTGATGTATCAGTAACAGAAGTGGCAGGGATAGTAAGAATTGTCGCCAGAGAACCATTTTTTGAAAATATGCCATTAAATACCTCTTCATTCTCATTGCTGCACGAGATAAGTAGTAATATTATTAGTATCAGAATTCTGTTGGTGATATATTTCAGGTTCAGAAACATTTAGTAAAATATAAGACTGATATCATAACTACTTCAATCCATTCAAAAAGTCCGAACAGCGCGAACGAAGTATAAGCTGCTTTTACTGTTGGGGCTCATGCTGACTGTGTTAAAGGCAAGGGGCCATCCGGCAATATCAGATATCTCAGTTGATGACCAGTAATAGCCAACAGCAAATCCACCTATTGCAATCCTGTTTATGTTTAATTTATTCAGATCATCAATGCTTGGGAGATACCAGTCGCTATATCCGTTAAGTATCAAATCGGAACACAATTTTGCTGCCGTACCTGTTGTGGTACATCCATTCACAATGTCAATTGTATTTTGATTACCGGTTCCAATTGCTGTACCATCAGCTCCTGATATTGCCATCCCTGAACAGCCCCATTCTGCACTGGTACTCTGGTCTGAAGGTGCAGCTATCAGACCATGTATCTGACCCGCAATATAACCATTATCTCCTGGCTGGAAAATATAAGCGATTTTTCCACCCTGATAGTTGTCGCCTATTGCTGGAGTCAGTGGTTCACCTTGAAGACAACGGACAGAAAAACCACTTTGTTTAGGGTTCCATCCTCCTGTCATAAAGTTGGATTCATTATAATATAATATTTTGTCAAATGAATTTGTCAGATCATACTCAGTAGAACTCCAAAATATTGTAAATTCTCCATGACCGCTAAATGGGCCGTTGTGGTATCTGTATCCTCCTGCTAAAGCTGTGAACCCTGATTCATTGGTAGCGCCTGTATTTGGACTATTCCAACCTGTAATGCTTTTTAATTTTCCCCCAGCAACACTCTCTCCTCCCAGGTATTGAGTTAAAGTTGTCCATTCACTGTTTGTTGGAACATGCCAACCTGTAGGACAGAGATATCTAAAATCTATAATTGCAAAGTAGTTATATAATCCCCCATATGCTTCTTTATATGTGGCCGGATCATTATTAAACCAACAGTATGCATCCTTTTCACTTGAAATCCACATAGGATCATCAGTTACAATTGGAATAGAAGACCCATCCCTGTATTTAGTTGTCTTCAGGTTTTCCTTCATCCAGGTTTGTGTGCCTATTACAACAGTATTGTAAACATTTCCATCAATATCAGTAACTGTTGTCCCAATTGGAGCTGTTATAAAACTCCTTTCATTTCCATATGTGGTGCCTGAACCATTTGTAGCGTAAGCTCTTACGTAATAGGTTGTATAAACAGTTAATCCTGTTATGGTGCTTGTAAATGTTCCTGATCCCGATCCATCAATCGTTTTGTTATTTGCTGTAGTTGGATTTGGTGAGGTGTTCCAGCAGACTCCGCGTTCTGTTATCAATGGTCCGTATGGACTTGAAGCATCGCCTCCGGAAACTGCAGAAACACTTGTTATTGATGTAACTGTTGAAGTTGTTACAACTGGTAATGGGCTTAATGTTGTAAACGTTAAATCCTGCCCGTAAGAAGTGCCAATACTATTTGTAGCATAGGCCCGTACGTGATAGGTTGTTGCATATGACAGTCCACCTATGCTACTGCTGAATGTTCCGATCCCTGATCCGTCAGTAGTCTTTGAGTCAGAAATAGTTGGATTTGCAGATGTGCTCCAGCAAACACCACGAGTGGTAACATTAGCGCCTCCATCAGATGTAATATTTCCACCGCATATAGCAGATGTTGAAGTTATACTCATAACAGAAGCTGTTGATATTGATGGTAATACCTGTATTGTACCCAGAATACAACGAACCGAATAGCCACTTTGCTTAAGGAAATAAATCCTAATGGAATTAGTACTATTATTAAGTATTTGCCTGGCCCATGCAAAAGTAGTTCCATTCTCAGTTGAACTCCACAGGTAATTTTGAACTCCCATGCTTGAAAACGAGCCATCCTCATTCCGACCGCCTGCAGGCAATGATGTAAATCCTGTCTCGTTAGTTGCACCAGTATTAGGAGCTAACCAATGAAGATTTCCTACTTCTTTTAACCTGCCCCCTGCAATTGTTACTCCTCCTAAGTATGATTCAAGAGCTGTAAACTCTCCATCGGTAGGAACATGCCATCCAGTAGGGCAGATATTTTTATTCCCGTTGTTTGTTGCATCAATTGTATACCAATTATACAATGCCCCATACGGGGATGTTGAAAATGTCGGTGCATTATCATACCAGCAGTAGCTGCCTGAAGTCAGTGTACTCCATACAATATTATCGGCAACAATAGGTATTGAGCTGCCATCATTATATTTTGTGGTTTTAAGGTTTTCTTTTAGCCATGTTTGAGTGCCAATTACTATAGTATTGTAAACATTTCCGTCAATATCAGTTACTGTTCCTCCGGTTGCCGGAAGTGTTGTAAAGCTTATTTCATTTCCATAAGCTGTTCCGGCACTGTTCGATGCATATGCCTTCACATAATACAAAGTACCAGGTGCTAATCCTGTTATTGAACTTGAGAAAGTTCCGGTACCTGTGCCATCTGATGTCTTTGTTGTAAGTGATATAGTTGGATTTGGCGATGTGCTCCAGCATACTCCACGTGTTGTTACATTGGCACCTCCATCGTTTGAAATATTTCCGCCGCACGTAGCGGTAATTTGGGTTACTGAACTTATCGCATTTGTTGAGATAGAAGGTATCACAGTTACAGCAACAGATGTGGTAAATGAAAACTCGTTTCCATAGGCAGTTCCAATGCTGTTAGTTGCGAAAGCCCTGACATAATAAGTTGTATTAGCCGTTAACCCGGATATTAAATTGGAGAAAGATGATGGATTTCCCGATATTGTATCACCATTTAAATGATAACCGGTTACTACCGGATTTGAAGATGTACCCCAGCATACTCCCCGTGCAGTAACCTTCGCACCTCCATCGCTGGTAATAATTCCTCCACTCACAGCTGTAGTTTGAGTTATTGCCGATATTGCTGTTGTGGTAAGTGTTGGTAGTAAAAGAGTTGGTGAGGTTGTTGTAAATGTCAGTTCATTTCCATAAGCTGTACCAATGCTGTTTGTTGCCCAGGCTTTGACATAATATGTTGTATTTGGGACCAGTCTTTTCAATGAGCTTGTAAAAATTCCTTTTCCGGAACCATCCTTTGAGATAGTGTCTGTAATTGTTGGATTCTGCTTTGTACTCCAGCAGACTCCTCTGGCTGTTACATTTACCCCTCCATCGGCAGTAATGTTTCCCCCCGAGACAGCAGTAGTATCTGAAATATCAGAAATAGGAGAAGTGGTAATTGCAGGAATATTCAGGGTAGTAAAAGTTTCCTGGTTTCCATAAGCCGTACCAATATTATTTGAAACATAGGCACGCATGTAATAGAGTGTACCTTTTGAAAGTCCGGTAATACTGCAGACAAACTCGCCGGGTTCTTTGCCGGTTTCAATTGTAAAGTCAGAAGTATCAGGATTCTGATCTGTGCCCCAGCATATTCCACGGGCAATTATGTAAGTGCTTCCGTTATCTGTCAGGTTTCCTCCGGCTTCTGCTGATGTGTCGGTAACAGAAGTGGCAGGGGTAGTAAGAATTGTTGCCAGGGAACCGGTTTTTGAAAATATACCATTAAAGACTTCCTCATTTTTGTTGTCACATGAGAGAAGAACTATAGGTAAGAGTAAAAGAATTCTATGTGACCATTCAGATATTTTCATTTTAATTTTCAGAAAACCCATCCGATTCCGCTAAAAATCTGTCCGGAAGCATACCCGGATCCATTAAAGTCAATTCCTTTTTTATATTCTCCAAATACTAACAACTTTGATATTCTGATTTTTACTCCTCCCTTAATAATCGGTAATGATGTATTGTCAGATCCTGTACCTTCACTCGACAGAGATGATGTATATAACTGCGAGTATTGATACCCTGCTCCTAAATATGGAAATACAACCACTCCGATGGGGTATGGGATAATATTGACAGAAACCTCACCTCCACGATGAATTATCATACTATTTGGTTTGAAGGCTTCAATATTATTTACTGTGAATCTGGCTGAAAAGTATGTCATATCAAAGATCAGGGGAAAAAGGTTGAAATTCAAAGTTGCAGCATATCCAATCCCCCTTTTAATATTTCCATTCAAAATGTTTTCTTTGAAGAAAGAATTTGAAAAGGTCGTATTGTAATATCCGAGATTTATTGAAAATCTGTGGGACTTGAAATAATTTCTGACGAATGTCCAGTCGCTCTGTAATGTTATTTTTACTTCTTCAGTGTTCCCGTCAGTGATGGTTACCTTTTGAGTTGATGATCTGTGAAACTTTTTTGAGATTGAAATAGTATGTTCCCCGCTTATTAGTTTATCGGTTAAGCATGGTGTAACAAGATTTGTAGAACCCCCATCAATATAAACCTTTGCTTTTTGCTTAGGAAAGGAAGAAAGACTAATAAAACCATGATTTGGTTTCAATGAGATATTTAAGCTTTCTCCATGATCAGGAGTAACGAAAACCTTACCACTGTCGGGATGATAAAATTGAGCTGTTACCCGGTATTGGTAGTTTCCTGGTATCAGTAACTTTTTAAGAGAATCGGTTGATTCCAGATTGTTATTTATGTAGATTTTAGCACCCTTAGGTTCTGCATTGATAGTAAGATATTGGTTGACAATATCTTTTGGTTCGGGATCAATTGAAGGTGTTCCTAAAATCAGTTCATATACAGTTGCCTCAAGTATTGGTACCGGGTATTCATAGTCCCTAAGGAGGCCAAACTTATCATGTTTTATTGTAAGACGTTTTGCATCATGAGGAATATAGAGCCAATATTCCCCCGTTTTTTTCTCTACTGAAACTATCCCTAGCATGTCTCCATCCCAGGTTAATTCAGATTCTGCTGAAACAACTTTTATTATTGCACATTTGTCACCATTCTGATCAGGCTTGGAGAAGGTTACCCTGGCATCCATGTCATTTTGTAGCTGTCTGAACGATTTAACTGTAATGTTTTGAGAAAAAAGGAATGAAGGAGTAATTATTAGGACCAGAAGTAGATGGAAACGCTTCATTAACTACTATTTGAATAAACCGAAGATAATAAAAATTTATTTACAACAATTATTCGGCTAAAAAAATTGAATCGGGTATTAATATTCTAAAAGAAATTTAGTTTGAGGTAGGGAAGGGTCGCGACCCTTCCTTGCATAAAACCGCTACCCTTCCTTACATTAACATGTTATATCAAGTCCTATTGTGACCATTCATTAGGTTCCCTGTCCCAGCGGTGTTTCTCAAGTTTTTTCATAAGCTTCGCATCCAACGGTCCGGCATCGCTAGTTTTTATGTTCATTTTAGCATGAGCAGGTTTTCTCATCCCGGGTATGATTGTACTAACTGTCGGTTCTCCCAGGATATACCTGAGTGCCATTTCCGACATGGTCATTCCCTCAGGAAGAAGTGGTTTGAGAGCATCAGCATGTTCAACACTCGGTATAAGATTTTCAGGAACAAAATATGTATTTCTCCAGTCACCCGCAGGCCATTTGCTCTCTTTTGTAAGAGTCCCGGTCAAAGAGCCTTCATCGAAAGGAACTCTGGCAATAACACCTACATTCATCTCCCTGCATGCAGGAAACAGTTCATCCTTTGGATTCTGATCAAATATGTTATAGATAACCTGTACAGTATCAATAAACCCGCTTTCGACTGCTTTGATCCCGTTCCATGGCTCCCAGCGGTTCATGCTTATCCCAATAGCGTGGAATAACCCCTGTTCTTTCAGGTCAAGCATCTTCCTTATGCCTCTCACATCCTTTAACCAACTGTCTTCCCAGGTATGGAACTGCATGAGATCGAACGAATCAAGACCGGCGTTCTTAAGACTTTTGGTGACATATTCTTCAATATGATCTGGAGGGAAACAATCGTCAAGTGAATATTCCCTTTTGCTTGGCCATTTAAAGTTCTTTGGTGGAATCTTGGTTGCGGTATAAAGCTTTTTTCCTTTGTTTGCTCTAACAAGGTTTCCGAGGAGTCCCTCACTTTTTCCGGCTCCGTAACCCCAGGCAGTGTCGAAAAAGTTACAGCCCATATCGACTGATAACTGTAGGGATTTTGCTGATTCATCATCATCAGATCCACTCCATCCTGCCATTCCCCACATCCCGTAGCCTATTTCGCTTATATTCCAGTTTGTCCGGCCAAGTTTCCTGTATTTCATAGGTTTTATGATTAAAGTTATGTACTAATGTAGTTATTTTTGAACTGCCGGCAAAAAAAATGTGGACTGTGTCCTCTGTAGCACGAAAAAGTTTTAGAGAGCCAGATCTTCTTAAATTAAAAAGCCCTCCTACGCTAAAGCTTCGGAGGGCGAGGGTGGAGAATAGGAGAATCGAACTCCTGACCTTTTGACTGCCAGTCAAACGCTCTAGCCAACTGAGCTAATCCCCCTGCTGTTCTCCGCAAATGTATAAAAAAAAATTAAGTTTTGGCAGAAAGACACTATTTTGTAATTTTGCGCGTCATTACAAAGAAGTTTAGCTTAATATGTTCGATAACCTCAGGGATGTACTGGATTTTGATGATCTGCTTTTTGAAAAGCGGAACAGGGATTATGGTGCATTTATGCTGAGGAAAAAGTATAATTCCGTTGTTTTTGCAAGTATTATTGTTGCAGTACTACTGGTAAGTTCTGCTGTTGTTCTTCCTTTTGTGTTCAAACCTGATTCAGATCATGTGCTTGCAGGGGGAGCCAGTTTCGTGCAGGTTAGTATGGAGAATTTTGAACCACCACCAGAGCAGATAATTGTTCCTGCTGCACCACCACCGCCACAAGCCTCTAAAGTTCAGGAGATTGTAAAATATGTTCCTCCTGTTGTTGTTGATTCTGTTCCTCCTCTTGAGTTGTCATTACCAACGAATGATCAGCTAGAAAACCAGAGCAACAACGACCAGATTCAGGTAGTCGGATCAGGTTCAGGAGATGAGCTTCTTTCGGGAGACGGCGGCGTAACATCAGATGAGCCTTTTTTTCTTGTTGAAGTAATGCCCTCATTCAAAGGAGGTGATATTAATAAATTCAGGGACTGGGTTCAGAAACGCACCAATTATCCGCAAATTGCAATCGATAGAAAACTGCAGGGAAAGGTATTTCTTACATTTATTGTTGAGGCCGACGGTTCAGTCAGTACTGTTACTGTAGTTAAAGGTGTCGATCCGATAATCGACGTTGAAGCCGTTAAGGCAATAGAGGGATCCCCTAAATGGAGTCCCGGACTGCAAAGGGGTCAGCCTGTGAGGGTAAGATATTCAATGTGGCTCAATTTTGTATTCTGATAAATCAGATCAGAGACTTCAGCTCACAGGACAATTTGTTTTTTCCATGTTTTTCTTACCTTTATCAGCACTATAAAACATCGATCATTATGAAAAAATTTATACCCTTTGTATTTGTTCTGACAGTCATTCTTGCAGGATGCGGATCTTCAAAAAAACAGCTTGAAAAAGGTAATTACGACGCAGCAATTGATAAAGCTGTAAGGGAATTGCGCAGAGATCCTGACGATGAAAAACAGATAGCAATTCTTTCACAGTCGTATAAAGTAGTTAATGATCTCGACAATGAAAGAATAAGATTTCTGAAAATGGAAGGACGTCCTAACAACTGGGACGAGATCTACCTGATTTATAAGGCTCTGAATGACAGACAGTCGCTGGTAAGAACAGTAACTCCTCTGAAAAGTAAGAGTCAGACTGTGGATTTTCCTTACGTGGACTATGTCCCTGAAATGGTAAATGCAAAACGCAAAGCGGCTGAGTTCTATTTTGCTCATGGTACAGAGCTGATGAAAACAAATATCAAGGAGAATTACCGTCAGGCCTTTGCTGAGTTTGTACGGGCAAAGAATTATGTTGGCGATTATGAAGGTATCGATAATAAAATTCAGGAGGCTAAGTATTTAGGAATGAGCAGAGTGTTCGTTTCCATTCAGAACACCTCAATAATCAAATTCCCTAAAGAGTTCGAGCAGGACCTTCTTGCTCTCGATCTTCCCAGTCTGAATTCAGAATGGGTTGAGTATCATACACAGAATCTGAATGCCAATACACAGTATGACTATTTCGTTAACGTAAATGTTAAGAACGTTGCTGTTAGTCCGGACGGTACTTTGCAGAAAGATACAGTTATCAAGAGAGATGTTGAGGACGGATTCACATATGTTCTCGATAAGAAGGGAAACGTGATGAGGGATTCTCTTGGGAATGACATCAAACAGAAAAAGTATAAGACCCTTCAGTGTGCATTGATCGAGACGATCCAGACAAAAGCTTGCCGCATTGATGGTGATGTTGAAGTGATTCAGATGAATCCCAATAAAGTGCTGAAAAAAGATCCGATTGGGGCTCAGTCAAATTTTGAGAATGTTTCTTCACGTGCACTTGGTGATGTACAGGCACTAACGCCTAAACAGCTTGAAAGGACCAAAACATCTATTGTGCCGTTTCCAACCGATATAGAAATGGTTATCAGATGCTCAGAGTCGCTTAAGATGGCTATCAGGGGCGCAATTCAGAATAACAGGAGGTTTATAAACTAAAAGACGGAAGACCGAAGACGGAAGTCGGAAGAAAGATGTTGGAAGACAGAAGTCCGGAGTCGGAAGTTTTTACTACTTCGGTCTTCGGACTTCGGTCTTCAGACCTTTCACTTAAAAGTCTAAATTCAGATTTATTTAATATTAATGATAGAAACCAATAAGCCGTTAGAAAGGGCAATTCTGATCGGGATTAATTATCCAGGACAGGATGAACGTGAAGTTGAGGAATTTCTGGGGGAGTTATCTTTTCTGACAGAAACGGCAGGGGCTGAACCGGTAAAGAGGTTTATACAAAAACTGGATACACCTAATCCGCGCACATTCGTAGGTTCCGGTAAGATTGAGGAGATAGCCTTATTTGTTGGTGAGAACGATATTGATATCGCCATTTTCGACGATGAGCTTTCACCCAGTCAGATCAGGAATATTGAAAAAGCTTTGGGATGCCGAATTCTGGACCGTACTAACCTGATACTTGATATCTTCGCTCACAGAGCCCGTACTTCACATGCACGTACACAGGTAGAACTTGCTCAGTATCAGTATCTGCTACCAAGGCTTACAGGTATGTGGACTCATCTTGAGCGGCAGCGCGGGGGTATTGGTCTGAGAGGCCCCGGTGAAACGGAGATTGAAACTGACAGAAGGATTATCAGAGAAAGAATTTCGCTTCTCAAGGAGCAGCTGAAAAAAATCGACACCCAAATGGCCACGCAGCGTAAAAATCGTGGAAAGATGGTCAGGGTGGCACTTGTTGGTTATACAAATGTTGGGAAGTCAACCTTTATGAATATGCTCAGCAAATCAGATGTTTTTGCTGAGAATAAGCTTTTTGCCACCCTCGATACAACGGTACGAAAAGTTGTTATCGGGAACCTGCCTTTCCTGCTTTCCGATACTGTGGGATTCATTCGCAAGCTTCCTCATGATCTGGTTGAGTCTTTCAAGTCAACTCTTGATGAGGTGCGCGAATCGGACCTTCTTATTCATATTGCAGATATATCCCATCCGGGTTTTGAGGAGCAGATAACTGTTGTGAATGAAACACTTAAGGAGCTGGGTGCTACAGATAAACCAACAATTATTATTTTCAATAAAATAGATGCTTTTACCTATACTGCCAAGGATGATGATGATCTCACACCGGTGCTGAGAGAGAATATCTCACTTGATGATCTGAAGAAAACCTGGATGGCTTCCGATAAGCACCATAAGACAGTATTTATTTCTGCGAAGACAAAGGAAAATGTCGAGGAGCTCCGCAATGTCCTTTACGAAGA
This sequence comes from Bacteroidales bacterium, assembly GCA_016709865.1. Taxonomy (NCBI): domain Bacteria; kingdom Pseudomonadati; phylum Bacteroidota; class Bacteroidia; order Bacteroidales; species Bacteroidales bacterium. The sequence goes on along the minus strand of JADJLX010000006.1, from coordinate 412,330 downwards.
GGTGAAAAAGATACATATTAAAAGGTATCCTTATAATGAATTCCTGTATGAAGCGCCCCCTGCTCCCTAAAGGCTTATACATCAACTTAAGGTGTACAAAATAGAATTTCAGTATTGAATATTTGCCAGATACATTTCCCCTCCTTTTGAAGGAGGGGTGGCCGGACCACTTTTAAATTATGATACAAATGCTGATGCCGGCCGGGGTGGTTGATTGTTTATTCAAATTCCGGATCTTTTCTTTTGAAGGATTTTCTAGCATAATTTTTTACAATTCATGTCTTTCCTACAAATAGAGGTAAAAAGATATCAATGAATCAACCACCCCGGTCGGGAAATCTAATTTTGTAAAAGTCAGATAATGAGCACTCCCGACCACCCCTCCTTCAAAAGGAGGGGAAACTTTATTATGCAGTTTCTCACTTAGCCTCAATCCTTAGATTGATGGCTATTGGGTTGAGTTTTAGAACAATTTATTAGCCGACATATATTCTGCAATCTGAACTGCATTTGTAGCCGCACCTTTCCTGATATTATCTGATACAACCCACAGGTTCAGACACTTTTCCCTCGAGAGATCTCTTCTGATCCTGCCGACAAAAACTTCATCCCTGTTATGAGCCATCAGAGGCATCGGATATTTGTTTTCAGCCGGACTATCATATACAATAACACCGGGGAACTGACTGATGAGAAATCTTACATCGTCAATATTGAAATCATTTTCAAATTCGATATTTACTGCTTCTGAATGACCCCCCACAACAGGGATTCTTACAACAGTGGCAGTTACCTGTATTGTGTTATCCTCAAGTATTTTACGTGTCTCGTCAAGAAGTTTCTGTTCCTCTGTGGTATAACCGTCGGGCTGAAATGAACCACCGTGGGGGAAACAGTTCTTGTCAATGGGATGAGCGTAAGCCATTTCTCCTTTTATTCCCATTCTCTCATTCTCCATCTGGGCAACAGCTTTTACACCGGTACCGGTAACCGACTGATAAGTAGCAACGACAAGGCGCTTGATTTTATATTTCCGGTGAAGAGGAGCCAAAGCCATTACCATCTGTATAGTTGAACAGTTTGGGTTTGCGATTATCCTGTCACCTTTTTTGATTACATGACTGTTTATTTCAGGAACTATGAGAGGGATGTTCTTATCCATTCTCCAGTAAGAGGAGTTGTCAATCACAACAGTACCGTTTTTGGCAAATACGGGTGCCCACTCCCTCGAAGTTGAAGCTCCTGCTGAAAAGATAGCAAATTCAGGCTTTGCTTCTACAGCTTCCATAACACTTACTACCTTAACGGCCTTCCCCTTAAAGATAACTTCTTTCCCAACCGATTTTTCTGATGCGGCGGGTAGTAATTGCGAAACAGGGAAATTTCTTTCCTCCAGAACTTTCATCATTGTGCGGCCTACCATGCCGGTGGCTCCTACAACAGCTATCTTCATAATTAAATGTTTGGAATAATGTTATGTATTTTATAAATTTACTTGTAAGTTAAAACGGTCAAAATTAGCTTTTTTTTCAATTCGTCGCGCTGCATGAAAAAAGTTATTTTGCTGGTCCTGTTTATGCCATTTTCGGCATACGGCCAGGTTATTGAAAATTTTGAATCAGGTGCTATAAATAACTGGTTTCAAAGTTCTGAAAGCAGGTGGAAGGCTGATACTGAGGGAGCTCTTTCAGGAAAGTACTCCCTGCACCACTCTTATGATAATCCAGATGCCGGTATTGACAGAATCGGTATGCAGGTAAAAAACCTTCATCTTACGGAAGGCAATACCAAATGGACATTCCAGATAAGACACGGATACGATCCCTCATCGTCAAATAACTGGGCCATATTCCTGATGTCCGACAGGGAGCCTGGTAATATGTCAATCGATGAGGGGACAAACGGGTATGCTTTGGGAGTAAACCTGACAGGGTATGATGACACTCTCAGAATTGTTAAAGTAAAAGGAGCAGTTATTTCAACAATTGTAAACTGCCGGTTAAACTGGCAGACGGCAATAGGATCGGCTGAATCAGCTATTATTGAAGTTGAGAGATCCCCTGACGGTTATTGGGGAGTATCTGTTTACAGATCTAACAGAACATTATTAAAGCAGGCTTATGGCACAGACAAGGAAATCTTTTCTCCTGTCTGGTTTTCAGTTTGGTATAAATATTCGTCAACCCGCGACAGACTCTTATGGGTAGATGAGGTTAAAATAGAAGGAGTCTTCTATGAAGATACCGAATCACCCTTTATTATATCCTCTGAAGAATCAGGGAAGAATTCTGTTATTTTAGTTTTAAGTGAGCAGCCTGTTGACGAATCCCTTGTACCTGAAAATTTTTCACTTAATACTATCGAAAACAGGGGCCTGAATGTTATAAAAAGGAGTCCTCTTATTTATGAGATTACATTTGCTAACAGCTTGATTAACAAATCATTAAATGTGTTGATAATCAATAGGTTATGCGATAAGTCAGGGAATTGTTCAGCTGATTTATCAGTGACTTTTACTCCGGTATGGGCTGAAACCGGAGATGTAGTTATATCAGAGATTATGGCTGATCCTTTTCCGGAGATATCCCTGCCACCAAAGGAGTACCTTGAAGTTACGAACAGGACCAAATACTCATTTAATCTAAAAAACTGGAACCTGTCTGCGGGCGATCAGAATTACCTGCTTGCTGAAAAAGTATTGGAGCCTGGTGAAATCCTCATTTTATGTCTTCTTGCGGATGTACCACAGTTTTCAAAATTTGGCAGGGTTCTGGGCCTTAAGCAATTCCCTGCACTTACTGATGGCGGAAGGCTATTATGTCTCTCTGACAGCACAGGTACACTTATACATGGAGTGGATTACTCATCAGAATGGTATGAAGATGAGCTTAAATCAAACGGTGGCTGGTCGCTGGAAATGATCGATATAGATTTCCCGTTTTTTGCTGAAGGTAACTGGGGCGCATCCGCCTCCCGAAAAGGAGGGACTCCGGGTAGTGTTAATTCAATTTCAGGCAACAATCCGGACAGAAAGTTTTATGGAGTTCTGAATGTATTTCCTGAAGACAGCGCCAGCATCCGGATAAACTTTTCAGAACCGGTTTTTGGCTTTGACAACAGCAGCAGAATTATCAGAATTGAAGGCGATGAAATTTTTGATATTAGTCGGACCGATCCTCTGTTCAGAGAGTTTTTGGTTAACCCTGGAACCTATCTTAAATCAGGTAAGATATATCAGATCGGTATCTCAGATGAAATAAAAGATTTTGCAGGAAATCCGCTGGAAAAGAAGACCTGTAGTTTTGGCATTGCGGAACCTTCCCTGCAAGGGGATGTGTTATTTAATGAGTTAATGTTTAATCCTTTACAGGGAGATGCCGATTATATAGAATTATTCAACAACTCAGAAAAAGTAGTTGATGTTTCGAGGTTGCAGATAGTATCAGTAAACGATGAGGCAGGAGATACATCACAGCTTTATCCGGTTTCCATGGAATCAAGATGCCTGTTGCCGGGGGAATATTTTACCATCACAACTGAAAAAGAAATGATTGCAAACAGATATTTCTCATCTGGGAATGAATTTATATATGAAGTTGGAAATATGCCAGCCATGAATGATGATAAAGGGCATCTGATTCTTTACAACAGGGAGCTTGACAAAATTGATGAAGTTTTCTATAATGAGAAGATGCATTTTTCGCTTCTTTCAGATTTTGAAGGAGTTGCACTGGAAAAGACAGCTCCCGGACTTAAATCAGAGGAAGCTGTAAACTGGCATTCTGCAGCAGAGAGCTCCGGTTGGGGAACTCCCGGAGCACCCAATTCAATATTTAGCGTTATACCGGTAACGACAGATAAAATAGCATTTTCATCTTCCAGGATAACACCTGATAGTGATGGTAATGAAGATCTCCTCATTATAAGCTTCAATCTTACAGGAAACGGAAATGTCATTTCAGTAACTGTTTTCGATGAAACAGGAAATTACATCAAGAAGGTTGCGTCAAATCTTCTTACAGCACCTGATGCAGCTATTTTATGGGATGGGACCGCGGATGATGGCAGCCCGGTGAGAACCGGCATCTACATCATTTACATTACACTATACAACGATTCCGGAAAAACCCAAAAATGGAAAAAAGTATGTACTGTTTTAAGATAATTACAATGAAGAGATCATCGCTGTCATGATGGTAGTCATTCTGTCTTCGGTTTTTGCTGCTTCCTGAAGAACTGACTCATGAGTTGTGTACTCAATTTTGCCTTCAACTCCAAGGTCGGTTATTATACTCACCGCAAAACATGGCAATCCCATATGACGAGCAATTATTACCTCAGGCGTTGTTGACATTCCAACTGCATCAGCTCCGATTATCCTGAAATATTTGTATTCAGCTGGAGTTTCGAAAGTAGGTCCGCTGGTGGAAAGGTAAACACCTTTATGTATTCTGATTTTGTTATCAGCAGCAATCAATAAAGCCTTCTTGATGAGGTATCTGTCATATGCTTCCCCCATATCCGGGAATCTTGGACCAATGCGGTCGTCATTCGGACCAAGCAAAGGGTTCGGTAAAAGACTGATATGGTCTGTAATAACCATTATATCCCCAATCTGAAAATCAGGGTTTACCCCTCCTGCTGCATTTGAAAGGAAAAGGCATTTGATACCAAGATATTTCATTACTCTTACCGGTAAAGCCACCTGTTCCGGACCGTAGCCTTCATAGTAGTGAAATCTGCCCTTCATGGCAACTATCTTTTTCTTCCCTAGTTCACCAAAGATGAATTTCCCGTCATGACCTTCAACAGTTGAAACCGGAAAATTAGGAATATCCTTATAATCGATCTCGATTCGATTTTTGATTTTTGTCGTTAGTCCGCCAAGACCTGTACCCAGAATTATGCCTACATCAGGATTTTTTATCCCTTTGGCTCTCAGAAACTCTGTTGTTTCGTTTATTTTTTCTAACATAATCAACTATCAGATTATCAAACTCATCCTTATCGTCATTTAAAAAATGTATGCCGATCGGGATATAAAAAAATGCCGATTTTAACGGTTCTGCAATATTAGTAAATTCCCGCAATCTTACCGCATCTTTTTCAGTTGTAATAAGGTATTTGGTTGTGGATTTCAGGTTTTGATATGACAAAGCAATAGCTTGAATATCTTTCTCCCGGAAGGCATAATGGTCGGGGAATGAGAGGTGAATAATCTCCCCGAAGCTTTTCAGAAGATATTCCTTAAAGGGCTGCGGATTGGCAATTCCGGTTATCAATACGATTCCGCAGTTTACTGGATCCATCAGATCCGGCTTCTCAGCATTTTCTGAGAGATTTTCAAATACCGGAAGAGGATCCTTATATACCATCGATGTAAAATAGAGATTCTGATATGGCGATTTATCAATCTCCTTAACAATGATTCTTCTCTGGATCGGTGAAATATTTTCAGGTGATTTCGAGACAATTATGATATCAGCTCTTCTCATATTTCCTGCACTTTCTCTCAGACTGCCAAAAGGCATCAGGTGGTCCCTGACTATAAGCCTTTCGAAATCTGTAAGCAGAATAGAAAAGCCCGGGGTTATCCTTCTGTGCTGAAACGCATCATCGAGAATTATCACTTCCGTATCGGGAGCTTCCTCTAAAACTCTGTTTACACCATTTACCCGGTTCCTGTCGACTGCAACGAGAACACCTGACAGTTTTCTGAACATCTGCATGGGCTCATCGCCAATCTCCCTGACCGCTGTTTCCGGAGATGCAATACGGAAGCCACGGCTTGTCCTTTTATATCCTCTGCTTAGCGTTGCAACTTTAAAGTTCTTCCTCAGGAGATCTGCAATATATTCTGTATGAGGAGTTTTTCCTGTGCCTCCGACTGTAATGTTCCCTACACAAATAACCGGGAGATGGAACTCCACGGATTTCAAAACTCCTGAATTATATAAGAAGTTCCTGAAGCCTGTTATCATTCCCCAGATGCGGGCAAGCGGGTAGAGTAGTATGTTTTTGTTATTTATCATCTTAACTCCAGAAAATATGGTAATCTGGCCTGAATACCAGATAAATCCCGTATCTCCTGTACCATGTTATAATATTTAACTGATTCGCCAAGTTCCTTTTTAAGCATGTTCATTTTCACCTCACCGCTGAGCTGTGTAAGTAATTTCATATACGGATCTTCAATAACAGGCAGTTCTCTTATTGACCAGGAATTTACCCCGGCAAGTTCAGCAGCTCCTTTTATAGCATCTTCAAGTCCCCCCAATTCATCTACAAGACCTATTTTAATCGCGCTTGTACCGCTCCAAACCCTTCCCTGACCTATACTGTCGACTGACTGCGGAGACATATCCCTGCCTGTTGCAACTTTGCCTACAAATCCGGTATAAACGTTTTCTATCGATCTCTGCATTACCTCCTGTTCGTAACTGTTCATGGGCCTGTATACAGAAGGAAATTCTGAATTCTCGTTTGTATTTACAAATTCAGTTGATAATCCGAGTTTCTGTTCCAGCAGCTTTTCTGCATTCGGGATAAGTCCGAATACCCCTATAGACCCTGAGATTGTAGTGGCATTCGCATATATTTTTGTGGCAGGGGCAGAGATGTAATATCCTCCTGAAGCAGCATAATTTCCCATTGATACAACAACCGGTTTAACCTTTGCAGCCAGTTCAAGTTCACGCCACATTATGTCAGATGCAATGGCATTTCCTCCCGGGGAGTTTACCCTGAGAACGATTGCCTTAACTGAAGTATCTTTTCTCTCTTTCCTTATGACATCAGCATAGAAATTACCACCGATATTAGTCTCATTCCCTTTCCCGGTAACAATAGTTCCCGATGCATAAATAACTGCTATTCTGTTTCTCACATCTATAGTTTTGTTATGATCAGGAACCTTGCTGTATTTAAACATCGAGATAGTGTTGAGCTCCTTTTCCGAACCAACTCCTGCGAGGCTTTTTAAAGTATCATTTAATTCATCACGATACATTAATGCATCCACAAGTTTTGATTGAAGTGCTTTGGAAGCAATGTTTCCGTCAAGATTATCGGCAATTCGGTTTAACTCTGCTGTTGGGATTCCTCTTGATGACGAGATATCTTCAAGTACACTTTTCCAGATTGATCCGGCATAGTCCCTGATCTGGGCCTTATTCTCTTCACTAAGTTTATCAAGTAAAAAAGGTTCAACTGCGCCTTTAAATTTGCCATGACGGACAACCTGTACTTCAACCCCGATTTTTTCCAGAGCTTTTTTGTAGAACATTACTTCGCTGCTCAATCCCTTGAAATCAACCATCGACTCCGGATTTATATAGATCTTATCGGCAGCGGTAGACAGGTAATAGCACTCCTGGGTGAGAACATAATCAGAATATGAGATAACAAATTTCCCTGATTCTCTGAATTTTGCAAGGGCACTTCGAATCTCTGATGTTGTAGCCCAGCCCGATGGAAATAGTCCGTTCTCAATCAGGATCCCTTTGATCCTTGTATCGGTCGATGCCTTTTCGATGTTTTTAAGAATTTCATTCAGGCCAGGAACGGGAGTCAGTGTCATGTCAAAAAAATCAAATCCTGCCAGAGGATTCTCATTTCCTCTGTCGGGTGTTGAAACACCTGCCTTAAGAATCAGGACGCTGTTGTCACTTACAGAAACGGGTTTGTCGCCTGATGCAATTATTGCACTTAGTGCTCCAAGCATAACGAAAAAGAAAAGAATGGATGCCAGGATAATTCCGGTTATAGTTGCCAGGGTGTATTTCAGAAAATCTTTCATCAGTGAATGGTTTTACAGATTGAATTTTAAATATATAAAAATCAGGTTGAATTTGTAAAGGTACGTATCTATTTAATACTTTTGATAATGGGGAGACTCAGATATGCATCAAATATTTCTTGGAATAGGTACTAATATGGGAAACAGGGAAGCCAACCTCTGTGAGGCGGTTACCCTTATTGGGATTAGTATCGGCGAGATCAAAAAAGTATCCTCAGTATATGAAACAGAGCCATGGGGTTTCGAAGCAGAGAATAACTTCCTGAACATGACTGTTGAAGTTGTGACAACCCACACACCATCAGGTGTTCTGGGTGCAATTCTGATGATTGAGGCACAACTCGGAAGGATACGGACAGAAAAACAATATTCATCAAGAGTAATTGACATAGATATTTTGTTTTTTGATGACCTGATCATGGATGAGATAACATTAAAGATCCCTCATCCATATTTGCATGAACGGAAGTTTGTTCTTTTCCCGTTAAATGAAATTGCACCAGATTTTATACATCCTGTTCTGAAGCAAAGTGTTGGCTCACTGCTCAAGTCATGTGAAGACCTTAGTGAGGTCAGACTGCAAGACCGCACGACTGCAAGACCGCACGACAATCAGAGCAACCCATTATCCGCAAAACTATAATAATCCTTATCCGAAATTATCAGGTGATCGAGAAGCTGAATATCCATCAGGTTTCCTGCCTCTTTGATCTTCAGGGTTATTTTTGTGTCTGATTCACTTGGATTAAGGTTTCCCGACGGATGATTATGGCAGACGATAATTCCTGAAGCAAGATATTCAATTGCCTTTTTCATCACCATTCTTACATCGGTTACAGTGCCGCTAATGCCACCCTGACTAAGTTTCATCAGGTTAATCACTCTGTTTGACCTGTTTAGAAAAAGGATCCAGAATTCCTCATGGGCAAGATCGGAGAGGATTGGCTGAAAAATGTCGGCAACATCTTTGGAACATTTGATCTGAGCAACCTCCGGGGACTCTGCAAGTTTTCGCCTTCTTCCAAGCTCAAGAGCAGCTGCTATGGTAACTGCTCTTGCAGTACCTATACCATGAAGCTTCCTGAGATCGGCAATTGTAAGCTTTCCCAGGCTGTTGAGATTATTATTTGCAAGAGTCAGCAGCTCCCGGCCAAGATCAACTGCCGATTTATCCTTTGTGCCTGAACTGATTAATATGCCAAGCAGTTCGGCATCGCTCAGACTGGAAGTCCCTTTCTGAATGAGCTTTTCCCTGGGTCTGTCCTCAACAGCCCAGTCGGTGATTTTAATTGACATGCAGCACGAAATTAGAAATGCAACTGCAATTTAATCAAATGATATAAATAAACAAAAGAGCACATGACTTAAGACACACGACTCAGGACGCACGACGCAGGGAAGAATGACCGGATTTCCGTTTGTCGTGTGCCGTGAGTCGTTAGTCGTGAGAAATGAGTAAAACAAAAAAGGCTATACCTTCCGATACAGCCTTTTGATTTATAATGTCAGAAATATTATAAGCTATTTACGTGCTTTACAAGTGAGGACTTAAGGTTTGATGCCTTTTTCTTGTGAATAATATTCTTTTTCGCAAGCTTATCGAGCATAGAAGTTAATTTAGGAAGCAATGTTGCAGCCTCTTCTTTGTTCGTTGAACTGCGAAGTGTCTTAAGAGCATTACGGGTAGTTTTTGCGTAATATTTATTACTGTCTTTCTTTACCTCGGTCTGCCTTATCCTTTTTTCGGACGACTTATGATTTGCCATGCTACTGTATGAATTAACTGCTAACTAATTAAAAATTTGTAGTCCATAGGGGAATCGAACCCCTGTTACCAGGATGAAAACCTGACGTCCTAACCACTAGACGAATGGACCGTGCAAAGAACTTTAAAATGCGGATGCAAAGAAAAGATGTTTTTTTTGATCTGCAAAATATTTTAAGGTAAAAATCCAGATATAATCAATTTTTAACCTTTGTGTACCTTTGTGAGAACCTTCGTGTCCTTTGTGGTAAAAAATTATATTATAGTTTTTAAATCAAATCCATCAAAATCCCCTGAACTCATGAAAAGATATACCGGGTTGTTATAATGCTGATTATTAATCTGTTTAAACAAATCCTGTGAATTATCAAATACCAGAATATTCTCACCTCCAAATGCATTTCTTACATTTTCCTTTCCAATCGGTTTGAGCTTTTTCAAAGCGATTGCATGAGGGTTGAAATATACATATGCTTTCGTGGCACTTTTCAGGGTTCCTTCATACAGAGGGAGAAAGTCGTCGCTAAGACTTGAGTATGTATGCAATTCAAGACATGCAATTATTTCGCGTCCCGGATACCTTGCTGCTACCGCTTCAACTGTAGCTTTTACTTTGGATGGTGAATGGGCAAAATCGAGATAGATAATCCCGCTCCCGGTTTCTTTAATTTTCTGAAGTCTTTTTGATGTGCCTTCAAAGCTTTGAATAGCTGTATAAAAATCATCCTCTGCCACCCCGACTGAAAGGCAGGCCTGCTTTGCGGCAGAAAGGTTCTGCATATTATGTTCACCGAATATTTTCAGAGGTACAACCCGGTTATGAGTAGCTCCGTAGAATCCTGTTTTGTTCTGAAAATATCCATGGACTTTATATGGGACCTTTATGAAATCACCTGTTGATTCCTCTGCAATTTTATTTACTTCAGGATCTTCAGCAAAATATATCAGGGTTCCTCCCGGTGTTATTTTATTAACAAATACCCTGAACTGTTCTATGTAATTGTCGAACGTGGGAAACACATTTTTGTGATCCCAGGCAATACCATTTATAATGGCTATATCAGGCATGTATAGATGGAACTTTGGCCTTCTGTCAAGAGCTGATGTCAGATACTCATCACCTTCAAATACAGCTATTTCTGCTTCCTCTGACAATCCAACCATAGTTTCAAATCCGTCAATTCCCGAGCCTACCATGTAATCGAATTTGATGTTCAGGAATCTCAGCACATGCATTATCATTGCAGTGGTAGTGGTTTTACCGTGACTGCCGGCAACGACAACCCGTTTTTTGTTTTTTGTCTGTTCAAACAGGTATTCGGGGAATGACATAATTTTCAGTCCCAGATCTTTAGACCTGAGCAGCTCGGGATTATCTGCCCTGGCATGCATGCCGAGTATAATTGCATCAATATCTGCAGTGATATTGCCGGGGTCCCATCCATACTTCTCCGGAAGCAAACCATACTGTTTGAGTCTGGAGAGTGATGGTTCAAATATCTCATCATCAGAACCGGTAACCCGATATCCCTTTTTGTGCAAAGCAATTGCCAGGTTGTGCATCACTGCGCCGCCGACTGCGATAAAATGTACTCTCATCCTAGACGTCACAGATCTGGATGCACTTTTTAAGCGATGCCAGTTTATCCTTATCCTTTGGTACAAATTCCTGCCCCACAAATCCTTTATAACCGGTTTTTACAATAGCCTGCATAATAGCAGGATAGTAAAGCTCCTGTGTTTCGTCCAGTTCATTTCTTCCCGGCACGCCTCCGGTATGTATATGTCCGATGTAAGGAATGTATTTTTTTATTGTATCAATAACATTACCTTCCATCAGCTGCATGTGGTAAATGTCATAGAGCAGTTTGAACCTGTCAGATCCGACCATTTCACAGAGAGCCGACCCCCAGGTGGTCTTATCGCACTGGTAGTCTTTATGTCCATAACTGTTCAGGAGCTCCATAATGATTGTAACTCCGTGTTTCTCAGCCGTTGGCATCAGTTTGCGCAAGCCTTTTGCACAATTTATCATTCCTTCCTGGTCATTCTGGCCTTCACGGTTACCTGAAAAACAGATAAGGTTCGGAACACCTGCTGCAGCTGCTTTTGGTATCATTGCCTCGAAATCGGCGATAAGCTTTTCATGATTGGCAACACGGTTGAAGCCTTTTGGAATACCCCAGTCCGTGGCATATCCCACAGCACATTTAAGTCCGTGTTTTCCGACAATTGCCCAGTCGGCTTCTTTCAGAAGTTCAATGGACTCAATGCCCATCTCTTTACATGCTTTGGCGAAGTCTTCCAGGGGAATATCTCCATAGCACCACTGGCTCACCGAATGACGGATATTGCCTTTAAGAGGGGCTGCATTATCAGTTGTACCTGCAAATACACTGTTAAATGGTGTTGCTGCTGTTACTACAGCTGCACCGGCGACACTTCCTATCATTTTTCTTCTGTTCATATGCTGGATTTTATGTAATTATTCATAAAAATAGTAATAATTTTCTATTTGTTTGTCCACTACCCCCTTCTCTCCCGGGAGTAGGGGGCAGCCTGCCTGCCGGTAGGCAGGGGTGGAGGTGTTCGCTATTTTGGCCAGTTTTCCAGTGTCATGTTAGTTATTTGGCTATTCTCAACAGAACCCTGAGGCAGCAAAAGCACTGTCAGTGATGCTTTTGTATTGGCAGGAACAGTAACTTCAAATCCTACCATTATAGTCCCGGGATTTGCAGCATCATAGCTATGTGAAGGCACTGTGCTCCAGGTTTTCATTGTTACTGAAGCCGGTGCTTTTACTTTTAGTTCTAGTTTCTTCCCGTTTTTAGTCAGGACTGCAGTATTATTATCAGTTATGTTAACAGCAGCCGAAGTAACCATGTTCCAGCGGATTACAGTTTCCGCATTTGAGGTTTCAACTTCATCCCTGACCGTAACATAACTGTTGTCAACAATTGCAATTCCTCTTATGGCTTTAGTTAGTATTCCGGAGTAAACTGAAGAAATGTCTGTAATAGCATTAATCATTCCTGCAGACTCTGAGGATGATGTTATCTTTGCGTACCCTCCGACAACCTGCAGCTGATTATTGACTGTAAGTGTGTTATGAGCCAGATTATTATATCTGAAAACCTCCCAGCGCTGTGAGTTCTGCTTCATATTCCAGAGGTCAACGCCTGCAGTCTCAAGTGAGTTATAATCCTGCATACCAAAATCCATAGCCCACCTCTCGCCCAGTGCCTCCATTACAAAGGATCCGACATCCATATGTCCGTGATTTACCGAAGGAGATCCTCCTTTTATTGCCACATACACAGCATCTTTTTCAGTCCAGGATGATCGCATAAGGGCAACAGGATTTTTGCCCTGGCCTACCCATAATTTTTTTGCAGGAGGTGTAATTTCATTAACAGACATTCCTGCGCTCCAGATCATAATTGCAGGAAGCAGCCGGTCATTCGGAAGACTCTTATTCTGAAGCATGTATCTTTCCGACCATAGAAGAGTCGGATCGCTAAGCCTGTTTGCAAGCCAAAACATAGAAGGCTGAAGACCCCCGCCTGATCCGGCATCAGAATAATTGAATGAGTTGCCTGTTGGGCCGGTCATATTCTCAAGGTATTCTGCTGTTTTGAAAAATCCTTCATTTATTGTAAGTCCATACTCACTCCCGAATGCTTTCTCCATAGCGCTGAGAAACATTATATTAAAGCTGGTACCATATCCCCAGTATCCGTAACCTTCTGGGTATGCACCATCGGGCTGATAATCTTCCATCGGCAGTTTAATTGAAGAAATTGCCCTGTCGATAATGCTTCCGGCAAGTTCTTTCTCTTCATCATATATTGCTAGAGCCCCGAATGTCATACCTGCATTGCAAACCTGGTTCCAGTTATGAGTGGCCTTCAGCCAGCTGTTATTTTTTGAATCAAGAGATGGCTTCAGTCCTTTTTCCAGAATAGCATTCTTAATTATCTTTCGCGATTCTTCGGTTAATCCATTGTAACACCAGTCATAACCAATAGAGACAGCCATAGTCATTTCAGCAACATCCAGGAAATGAGATGGATTCCAGTCACTGAAAGCTGCAACAGCCAGCATTTCCTTCTCCGCTCTGTGAAGGTACCTGGAGTCTGATGTCATACGCCACGAATAGGAGAGATAAAAAATCCTTTTAAGTGCTTCTCTCGATTTGTCAAGGAGTCTTCTTCCGATAAGCACTCTTTCAACCGGGAGCTTTCCGATTATATTATTGCTTTCGACAAGTATGAACTGATGTGCCGATCTCCATAAATCGTCAGAAGCCATTGTCATCTTGATAGCAGCCTCGTCACCCTCAAGAAGCATTATTCTGGGATGTCCGGGAAGAGGACCTGTGATACTACTCTTTTCATTCTGGGCACATGCAGTCAGGCTTATAATCCACATTATTGCGGTAAGCTTCAGGGCTAAGAAATCAGGTTTCATATTAAAGCTGTTTTGTTACATTTGTAAAGTAATGTAAAAAAGTCGAAAATAGTGATCTTGTTTTTAATGTCCTATCTTTGTATAAGAGACAGATACCATTAATAACTTATGAAGGTTCCTTCACGACACGATTATAAGAATGGTCACTCCATAAAACTTCTCAGGAGCGGGGAACAATATTTTGCAGAATGCGAAAAAATCATTGATAACGCGAAATATTATGTTCATTTCCAGACGTATATTGTCGATTCTGACGATACGGGAAAACGTTTTGTAGAATCACTGATAAGAGCAGCGAAAAGAGGAGTAAGGGTCTATTTTCTTCTCGATGCTTACGGAGGCAGCAGTTTTTCAAAAGAACTGACAGACAGGATCGAAAATGCCGGAGTACTCTTCAGAAAGTTTTCTCCCGGACTTATAACAAAGGGATTTCAGATGAGTCTCAGGCTTCATCATAAGGTACTTCTTGCCGACGGTGAAGTAGCCGTTATCGGCGGGATGAATGTGGCTGACCGGTATCATGGCACACCTGCTGCCAAAGAGTGGCTCGATTTCGCTATTATGATAAAGGGCCCTGAATGTTCACAGACGTTGCTTATTCTTAAGAGACTATGGAATAAGACTTTTCTCAAGCGAAAGGAACGCTCACATGAAATTATCCATTCTCCTAAGTATTATCCCGAAAATGTCAGAATTAAGGTTCTTCAGAACAACTGGTACAGGAATAAAATTGAAATATTAAAAAGCTACAGGTCGGCTTTAAAGCACTCGCAGGACAGGATGATAATCTTTGCCAGCTATTTCCTCCCCGGACGTAATGAACGAAAACTTCTGAGGAATGCAAGCAGAAGAGGAGTGGAGATAAAAATAGTTCTTTCGGCTGTGTCAGATTCCAGGATTTTCAAGAGAGCTACCAACTTCCTGTATGATTTTATCCTCAGAAACCATATAAAAATATATGAATATCTTCCTGCAAACCTTCATGCAAAGGTTGCAACGGTTGATGGTAAATGGAGCACTATAGGAAGTTATAATATGAACCACCTGAGCGACTATGGAAGCATTGAAACAAATGTGGATATCTCAGATGAAAATTTCTCAGGCGAGTTCGAATCGTTGCTTCTTGATATTATTGACACCGATTGCAGACAGGTTACATTCTCTGAGTATAGCCGCCGTAAAACTGTTTTGTTCCAGCTAACTGACTGGGTATCTTACCAGGCTATCAGGTTTGCTATGAGGGTAATGTTCCTGCTGACGGCTAAGAAATCAAAGCCGCATTCGATATAGATTGCCCCCCTGCCCCCCTAAAGGGGGGTTAATCCCGAATCTTAATATATATCTATTGGTGAGCAAGTTAGCCCCCCTTTAGGGGGGATGGGGGGCGGTAACTAGAATTGGTGAAACACCATCGACACATATTCCATCACCTTTGGCAATGATTCCCTCCAGTATGTCCAGTTATGAGCACCATCGCGTATTCTGAATTCATGAGGGATCTCTTTCTTTCTCATAGCAATGTGAACAAGTGAATTTCCTTCAAAAAGGAAATCATCGTCGCCGCAGTCGATATACCACCTGACTGCTTTTTTCTGAGCGTCAGGCATATTTTCAATGAGATTGAGAACGCTGTATTTTTTAAAGTAAGCTTCTTTATCTGCATCTGTAATGCCTTCAACACCAGTCCATAACCTGTAGTTTTTAAGCTCCTCAATGTTTCTAGGTCCGGTTGCAGCACTCAGCGGACATGCTGTTGAGAATAGTTCGGGATGATGCAGGGCATATATGAATGTACCTTCTCCGCCCATAGATAGTCCGGCAATGGCACGGTATCTTTTCTCACCTTTGATACGATATGTTTTTTCAATAAAGGGCATAAATTCCTCAAAGAAAAAATCTTCAAATCTCCATTCACCTTTCACATCGTTTACATAGCCTCTTTTAGTAGTGTTAGCATCGGGCATAACGATTATCATTGCAGTAGAAAGACTTGATTTTATGGCTTCATCAGCAATAGTAAGAACTTCGCCAAACTGTACCCATCCGGTCTGATCGTCACCAGCCCCGTGTAGCAGATAAAGAACCGGATAACTGCGCTGGGATGTTTCATAATCAGGCGGAAGGTAAATGGCATATTTACGGTCCATTTTCAGAATCTTGCTTGTCATGGTAAGATTATCTGATACCTTGCCGGTCTGTGCAAGAAGTGATGCTGAGATGGCAAGGATAGAGAACAGAGAGAGAACTTTTTTCATGATTTGAAGTTTATAGAGTGTAAAATAGATAATAGCGATTTTAAAGGTATTAAATTTTTTTAAGTATTTCTTTCTTTCTCTGTGGAACTCTGTGTGTCCTCCGGATTTTCTCTGTGTAACAAAAAATAGGAACTGTCACAGAGCTACACAGAGGAGGCACAGAGTTACACGGAGAAAGAATCCTTAAAGGCATTTTATTTGTTATTTAAGGAGGTAAGCATAATATTTCTTTTAATTTTATCCTGTAATTATTACTGTATGAAGATTCAGTTATTTAATATAGCCAGTTTCAAAGTTGACGGAGGAGCGATGTTTGGCGTTGTTCCCAAAGTACTATGGTCGAGGGTTTATTCTGCTGATGAAAATAACCTGATTGACCTGCCTCTCAGATCGTTAATTATTGAGACCGGGAATCATGTTATTCTGGTCGACTCCGGCTGGGGCGACAAACAGGACGAGAAATTCTTCCGTCATGTTCATCTTCATGGAGGCGAAGGACTAATTCAGGGATTGAAAAACAGAGGCTATGCTCCGGAAGATATTACAGACGTGTTTTTTACTCACCTACATGCTGATCATTGCGGGGGAGGAGTGAAAAAGAAAGAAACCGGAGAGGGGTATGAACTTACTTTTCCTAAAGCAGCTTATCACGTGAGCCGGACACAATGGGAGTGGGCTGTGACAAATAATCTTCGCGAGGCTGACTCATTTCTCGAGGAAAATATTTTGCCGATAGAACAGAGCGGACATCTTAACCTGGTTGACGAAGAGGAAGAATTGTTTCCTGGTTTCTCGGTTTTGTTTTGTTACGGACATACACCGGGTCTTATGATTCCGGTAATAAAATTCAAAGACAGGACACTGGTTTATACCGGCGATCTTATTCCGACCTCCGCACATATTCCACTAATCTGGAATATGAGTTATGATATTGAATCGCTGAAATCAATTGATGAAAAGCAGAGACTATTGAATAAGGCACTAGAAGAAAATTATATACTTGTATTCCAGCATGATAAAGATGTTGAATGCTGTAATCTTGAGATGACACAGAAGGGGATCAGAGCTAAAGACAAATTCCTGTTTAGCGAGATCTTGTGATTTGTGATCCCTTCTTTGGATCCGTCGGTTAAAACCGACGGCAATTTGGACACTTAATAGGGATTGAGCATCTGGTCTAAAGACATATTTATAAGATTTCTGCTCTTACATTAAACAATAATTTTGCTTATATGTCCAAATTGCCGTTGGCTTCAGCCCAATGAAACAATAATTCTGATTATATGTCCCAATTGCCGTTGGCTTCAGCCAACGGATTAAAGGATATAGATGAATAGGGCTTTAGCCCATCATTTTTTAAATTTTTCATTCCGATCCAAATTCTTTGTTTGTAAGACATTTGTTCTTAAATTTGATATATCCCGGCTAAGTATTATATTACATTCTCAAAATCAGGTAATTGTTAATTAAATAACAGCATAATTATGGCAGATTTCATCTATGAGAAACCATTTCAGATTGAAAAGGACTCAACAAAGTACCGGCTGCTTACTAAAGATTATGTAAAACTTATTGATCAGGGTGGGCGAAAGATTCTCCAGGTCTCTCCGGAAGGGCTCGAACTTCTCGCAAAAGAAGCTGTTTCTGATTTGTCATTTTATCTAAGGACGAGCCATCTTGAGAAACTTGCAAAGATCCTTGAGGATCCTGAAGCTACAGACAATGATCGTTTTGTGGCTTACATGATGCTGAGAAATACTGTAATTTCATCAAAGGAAGATCTGCCATGGTGTCAGGATACAGGTACTGCTATTGTAATTGGCAAGAAAGGGGAAGATGTACTCACCGGTGTCATAGATGCCGAGCATCTTTCAAAAGGCATCTTTGAAACTTATAAAACCAAAAACCTGCGATATTCACAGATCGTACCTCTTTCAATGTTTGAGGAGAAGAATACAGGTTCAAATCTTCCGGCACAGATAGATATTTATTCTGCTCCCGGAAAACGGTATGATTTCCTTTTCATAACAAAAGGAGGAGGTTCAGCCAATAAAACTTTCCTTTATCAGCAGACCAAATCCCTTCTGAATGAGGAGTCTCTTGTGAAGTTTGTTAAAGAAAAAATAAAGGATCTTGGTACTTCTGCATGCCCTCCATATCACCTTGCCCTGGTAATCGGCGGTACATCAGCGGAAGCTACTCTCAAGACAGTCAAGGAGGCATCAGCCGGCTATCTTGATCATCTTCCTGTTACAGGAAGTGCAGGAGGTAGGGCTTTCCGCGACCTTGAGTGGGAAAAACGGATTGAAAAGATCTGTCATGAGTATGGCGTCGGAGCACAGTTCGGGGGAAAATATTTTGTTCACGATGTGAGAGTTATCAGGCTGCCGCGTCATGCTGCTTCCTGTCCGGTCGGACTCGGTGTCAGCTGCAGTGCCGACAGGAATATCAAGGCTCATATTACCGAAGAGGGTATTTTCCTTGAGGAACTTGAGAGAAATCCTGCCCGTTTCATGCCGGCAAAAGCTCCCGAGCTGGAAAAACCGGTTGAGATAAACCTCGACAAACCTATGAAAGAGATCCTGGCAGAGTTAACAAAACATCCGGTAAAGACAAGGTTGAGCCTCACGGGAACTTTGATTGTTGCCAGGGATATTGCCCATGCCCGTATTAAAAAACTAATAGATGAGGGCAAGCCAATGCCTGAATATTTAAAAAATCATCCTGTATATTATGCCGGACCGGCAAAGACTCCTGAAGGCATGCCTTCGGGGAGCTTCGGGCCAACCACTGCCGGACGAATGGATTCATATGTTGATCTTTTCCAGAGTCTTGGCGGATCGATGATTATGCTGGCCAAAGGAAACCGGAGCCGTCAGGTAATTGATGCCTGCAAAAAATACGGAGGTTTTTATCTTGGTTCAGTGGGAGGGCCTGCCGCAATACTCGCTGCTGAAAATATAAAATCAGTAGAACTTGTCGATTTCGAAGATCTCGGAATGGAGGCAATCCGGAAAATCAGGGTTGAGAACATGGCAGCCTTTATTATTACTGATGATAAGGGGAATGATTTTTTTGATGAGTATAATCGGTAAAAGACCTCACCCCAACCCCTCTCCCGGGGGAGAGGGGGACGGGAGGGGGTGAGGTCATGATAAAAAAGTAAGCCTGCTTACTTAATCTCCTCAATATCAAATATCTCGTGCCTATCCAGATCCCGCCAGTATTTAACTGAGTTCTTCCTCACAAGTTCCCAGTATATATCGCTGTCGAGGCCATGAATGAAGTTGATCTCTTTTAGTTCTGAACTGATCTTTTCTGCTATTTCAGGTTTTAATGTCAGCTTTATCTTCCTGTCGAGATATGAAAACTCAACAGCCGGAATAGCCGGGGCATCGTTTATGACAGTCAGCAATCCATGTCCGGGAGTTGCACCGGTGCTCACCTGAAGCCCGTCATTCATGCAGCTAAGCGGAGGCATCGATCCTGCAAATGACACTGCACTGAACTCATCCACGCCGGTATTGAAATATTCCCTTGCCCTGATTCCCATTTTTACACCGATAATAGCAAATACGCCAAGGTGGCGATGAAGTTCATTTGCAATTACCCCTGATGTCCATTCATCAATGCCGTACCTGTTTATTATCTCAGTTACAAAGGGTTCAATATCATCAAAGTAGAATGAGGGAGACAGCGGAAGATCTCTTATAACCTGATTGCGTGCGATATTCTCTCCAGAAATAATCTTAGCCGAACAAATCCTTAATGAATCGATATTCCGGGGTGAACATGTTACATAATTCTTTCCCGAATTAATTGTGAACAGATTAGGGTAATGCAGAAACAATGGCACCATTTCATCGTATGCGTTAAATGAGAAGCTGTGATTATTTGCTGCATTTGCAGAGAAGAAGTCTGATATTTTCCGGGAGTAGGCATTATGGAGATTATCAATTTGTTTCAATAACGTTTGTGTGTAAAAAGATTCTGATTCCAGTCCCCTGACTATTTTTAATACTACATCACTTTTTAAAACACTTTCAGCTGCCGGAATATCCGCCTTATAGTTAAAGCCTTCTTTTTCATCGTGACCGGATCCGCTCCAGACGATTTGATTTACCTGCTTTTTAAAAACCGGAAGATCCTTAATAGCAGTTGCTGCCGTTGACATGCTCCCCAGGCAGATAAAAGTTATTTTGGTTTTTTCTGCAGACAGGATTTTAGCAATCAGATTCAGGTGGTCTGGTTCATTCTTTTCATTCAGCCCGGTTTCGTTTCCCCAATTAGTGGCTAAGGCAACAGGAAATTCCGGAGATTTGAACTTGCTTATCCTGTTTATACCCACAGGGATCCCTTCATGATAGAACGAATTGAGCAAACTCCTGACTTTAATATATGCTTCGCCTGAAGTAAGACTTCCCGGTGAAACAGTTATAGCCAGAACCCTCACATCAGGAGATGCCAGCAGCATCGTTATTGCCTTCATGTCATCAATACCGCCATCTGTATCAATTATAACATAATGGCGTGGTTTCCAGGGGTGTGAAAACAAAGAAAGAGTTAAGGAGAGGCAAATTATTGTGAAGAGAAGTCTTTTCATAGAAAATCAGTTTGGTTGTAAAAATAGTGATTATTATTTTGCCCCCCTGCCCCCCTAAAGGGGGGTTAAACTTGCATATTAAGATGATTCATATATAGTGTGTTATAGCAATATTTTAGGCAATAATTACGTAAATAGCAATAAAACAGTTAATTAAAGAATGAAAAGTCATAATAAAACAAGAATTAACCCCCCTTTAGGGGGGCATGGGGGGCAAAAACAAGGGAAGTACCGAAGTGAACTGTCAGGTAGGTTTTTATTCTTCCATGACAATTACCTGTTTTTGGTATTTGATAATTTTTTATCTTGACGCTGCAAAAAATTCAAATTATGAAGAAGTTCCTTATATGGTTTTTACCTGGATTGATAATTGGAAGTTTATTGATCCTTGGCGCCGGGAGAGTCCTGCATAATACCTCAACTAACGAGTATTGTGTTTCATGTCATATACATCCTGCTGCAGACAATGCATGGAAAAAATCTACTCATTATGATACGAAATCAGGTATGAGAATTGGCTGTGTAGATTGCCACCTCCCTCCCAAAGGAGAGAAATATCTATGGGAAAAAGGAAAGACCGGGTTACGCGACCTGTGGAGTTACTGGACAAAAGATTCAGCATCATTCAACTGGGAAGACCGTAGAAGACTTGAAATTGCAAGAGGCTATGTTTTTGAAAACAGCTGCAAAAAATGTCATGAGAATCTTTTCCCCTCAAAGCTTACCAAAGCCGGAGAAGATGCACACCTCTATTATACACAGACAAAAAAGACCGACGAACTGCACTGCATAAACTGTCACCTTAATGCAGGCCATTATATTGAGGGCTACACCCACGGAAGTAATAAAACTTTCGGCAGCACCTCTTCAGCTGCTAAAGAAATTTTCAAAGAGCCGACACCAGTTATAGAATTTAAGAATTACACAGAACGTGTTCCTGAATCTGCAATATCTTTTAATATGGTAGCAATTCCGGGCGGAAGTTTTAAAATCGGCAGTCCGGCTGAAGAACCTTTCAGAAAAGAAGATGAGGGTCCGGTTAAGGAGGTTGAAATCTCCCCGTTCTTTATGGCTGAGGTTGAAGTAACATGGGACGAATACATGGCATTCTATATTCAGACTGCTGCTGAAGGACGTTCAACTGATACTGAAGGGATCAGAAATAAGGTTGCAAGTGCTACAGACGCTATCTCAGGTGCTACACCTCCTTATGGACAGCCTGATCAGGGCTGGGGAATGGGACAGAGACCAGCAATATCTTTTTCATTTCATGCTGCTGAAACATATTGCAGGTGGCTTTCATCAGTTACCGGCAAAACATACCGTCTGCCAACTGAAGCTGAGTGGGAATATGCCTGCAGGGCTGGTTCAGACGGACCATATCCTTTCCCGGGAGATCCGAAGAAGTTTGAGAAAACGGGATTAAAAGCAAAACTTTCTAAAAACGATACCACTGTAATCAATACCTATATAATATATAAAGGTAACAGTCCGACAAAAACACAAACACCTGACAGAGTTAAACCTAATGCTTTTGGTTTACGTAATATGGCAGGAAATGTGGCAGAATTCTGCGCTGACTGGTATAAGGCTGATGCCTATGCTGATTATGATGATGGAATCAAAGATCCAAAAGGTCCGGAGACCGGTGAAGAACATGTTATCAGAGGAGGTTCGTTCCTGAGTACAGCTGATCTGGTAAGGAGTGCAGCTCGCGATTATACAAGAACAGAGGCATGGCTCAGGACAGATCCGCAGATGCCGAAGAGCATATGGTGGTATTCAGATTGTTTCAATGTTGGATTCAGGGTCGTCTGTGAGTATGATGAAAAGACTGGAAACTATGATTTGAATGAAAATTAAAAGTTAAATTTTAAGTTTTCGTGCAATAAATTATCTAAATTTTATTGTTTTTTAACATTTCGCTGTTTATATTGCATCATAATTATTCCGGTGATCAAAACCTGGAATGTGGTAAGACTAAATTTATAGAACAAAAAACAGCAAAAAATTTGGTGTAAAATAATGAGTGTACTTTTTACACTTAATCTTATAAACCTGACCTTAACCTTTTGATTTTTGAATTTTCAATTTTGAACTTTGAATATTAATCCTAATCACTAACTAATTATTTACTAACTAACAGTTTAACAGTATGAAAAAAACTCCCAACTACTTTTGGCTTCTAAAGCCAATGGTGACTATTCTTCTGTTTTGCGGACTGGCTTTCCCGGCCTTTTCACTGACTGAAGAGAGAGCATCCGGTGACGACATCCTGGGATCTGCAGCTGAAATGCAGCAAGGCAGAATTACAGGAACAGTTACCGACGCATCAAATGGCCAGGGTATGCCAGGTGTTAATATCCAGGTAAAAGGTACCAGTACCGGAGCAATCTCCGACGCTGATGGTAAATTCTCCATCACTACTACTGATGCCAATGCTACACTCGTATTCTCATTTATCGGTTATGTTACCCAGGAGGTGGCTGTTGCCGGCAAGAATGTCGTGGATATCGAGCTCAAAGCAGAACTTACCGGTCTTGATGAAGTTGTTGTTGTTGGTTACAGTACCCAGAAACGTGCAAACGTTGTCGGATCTGTTACCTCCATCTCCGGTGCAAGCATCCAGTCAATTCCTTCAGTTTCCGTTTCTACAGCTATTGCCGGACGACTCCCGGGATCAGTTGTAATTCAGGAAACCGGCGAACCTGGTAACCTTGGTGCAAGGATACTTGTTCGTGGTCGTAGTACCCTTGGTGGCAACAGAGCCTCCAATGCATCTGCAACCAGACCTCTTGTTATTATTGATGGAGTACAGGGTCGTTCAATGGACGAAATTGACCCTATGGATATAGCTTCTCTTTCTGTATTGAAAGATGCTTCTGCTGCGATCTACGGATCACAGGCAGCAAACGGTGTTATCCTTATCACCACAAAAACAGGTTCAGAAGGTAAACCAAAACTTAACTACCAGTTCTATCAGGGATTCATGACCCCTACAGTTATACCTGATGTAACAAATGCAGCTGAATATGCTACAATGCTTACAGAATACCAGGTTGCTAACGGAAAAGCCCGCAGCTATACTGACGAGCAGATCCAGAAATTTGCAGACCACTCAGATCCATGGAGATACCCCGATACAGACTGGTATGGTGACCTTATTAAAAAATGGACCACAACCTACAGACATAACGTTACTATTGATGGTGGTTCAAAAGGAATGAATTATTACATATCTATGGGTATGAAAGGTGATGAAGCTTTCTACAAGCAGTCATCAACTCAGTACAAACAGTATAACCTCCGCACAAAACTTGACCTGCCGATCAACGAATGGATGAAAGCAGGTGTTGATGTTGCAGCATTTTTCAATAACAGGGTCTATCCGTATAAGAGTGCTGATGCAATCGTTGGTCAGTCAACCCGTCTTGTTCCTACTACATGGTCATTCTGGCCATCTGGTGAGCCGGGCCCGGACATCGAGTATGGTGATAATCCTGTTGTTACTTCAACATTCCAGGGAGGTAAAAATGATCAGAAAACCTACAGATTACAGAATACTTTTAATCTTACTATCTCTCCTCCTTTTGTTAAAGGGCTATCGATGAATGGTGCATTCAGCTATGACCTTACAAACTATTATAACAAGGCTTTCTATCAACCATGGATTCTATACTATCCTAATAAGACTGGTACTTTGAATCCTACCACAGGTTTAAATGTTGATAGCCCACTCACTCCTACTCTGAGAGGACTTTCTTCTCCTCAGAATAATGAGACATATTCCAGAACTATCAACAAAACAATAAATATTAACGCCACATATACAAAGAAATTCGGCGATCACAATATCAGTTTGTATGGGGGGTTTGAGCAGTATGAGAACAATTACAACCAGCTGTACGGATTCCGTCAGTATTACATATCTACCCTTATTCAGACTATGGATGCAGGAGCTGACCTTGATAAGAACACCACAGGTTATGCTACAATCTATGCACGTAAATCATTGATTGGTCGTGCTACATACGACTTCAAAGGAAAATATCTGGTTGAAGCACTTTTCCGTCGTGACGGTTCTCTTAAATTCCCACCAGACAGCCGTTGGGGTAATTTCCCCGGACTTCTCGTAGGATGGCGTGCATCTGAAGAAGGATTCTGGAAAAACAATATTCCATTTATAAACTATTTCAAACTTCGTGCTTCCTATGGTGTAATGGGTATGGACCCGGGTGATCCATTCCAGTACTCAAACAAGTTTAGCCTTGGTTCAGGAATGGTGTTTGGAACAGGTACTTCTATTGAAACAGCTGTTGGACCTCCAACAATTGCCAACCCTGTTATTACATGGGAAACACAGACAACAAAGAATATCGGATTCGATTCAAAATGGCTTAACGACCTTATTTCATTTGACTTCGAATACTTCTACAACATAAGGGAGGATATTCTTGCTGCACGTGACGCTTCTGTTCCAAACTTCACTGGACTAACTCTGCCAAATGAAAACATAGCAAGAGTTGATAACAGAGGTTTTGAGACAGTTTTAGGATTCCATAAGAATGTTGGTACAGACTGGAGAGTTGACCTTAGCGGTAACTTCAGCTGGAACCGTAACGAAGTTGTATTTAAAGATGAGCCTGCAAGAGCAGTTGAATGGCAGAGAGAGACAGGACATCCTTATGGTGCATGGCTTATGTATGACGCAATCGGGATCTTTGCCGATCAGGCAGCAGTTGATGCTTATCCCCACTGGGCAAATGCAAAACCAGGTGACGTTATTTTCAGGGATGTATCCGGGGATGGTACTATTACAGGTGATGACAGGATCCTTATCGACCACGTTGATGCTCCAGAGACCTTCTACGGACTTAATCTCGATGTTATATGGAAAGACCTTACACTTACAGTTCTTGTACAGGGACAGGGTGAATACCTGAGGTTCAACCATTATGATGAGAGACGCGGTGAAGCAGGCAACTACTTCCAGTGGACATATGATAACAGGTGGACTCCAACTAATACCGTAACTGATGTGGCAAGAGCTTTCAACAGGAACGATTACTACTGGGCACACGCTGTTAACATGAGTACATACTGGCTTGATAATGTTGCATATACAAGGCTCAAGAACGTTGTTCTTACTTACAACCTTCCAAGCAAACTCTATAAACCTCTTGGTATTGCAAGAGCAAGCGTTTATTTCTCAGGAAACAACCTTGCACTTCTCTATTCGGCAACCAAGAAGTTCGATCCTGAGGTAAATGGCGCCGGAGTTTATCCCGCAATGAAAACATTTGCTGTTGGTGCAAACATTACCTTTTAATTAATTGAGAAATATTTAAATAATAAAATATGAAAAAAGTATTTAATCATATAATTGCGATTGGGGTGATGCTGTTCATGGCAACGTCGTGTACCGACGTTCTCGACCAACAGTCAGTCGACTCCTTTAACCAGGATGTGGTTTTCGCAGATGTTAACATTGTGAAAGCCTACCTGGGCAAATGCTACGACAGGATGGGTGGAATTCAAAATTCCACCAACATGAATAGCGATAACAATGGTATCCTGGGTATGCGTGAGGACCTTCTCTCATCAGCTACAGATCAGACTCTTTGTATTCACCGTCCTTCTAACTATGGCAACCTTAAGGGGACATTAAGTCCTGATCAGCTCGGATATTTTGCAAATACCGGTTATGCAGGATTTTTAAGGTGGCCACATCTATACAGCAATATTCAAAACGTTAATACAATCATTGCTAATGTTGATGCTGTAAAGGTTACTACTGCTAACGATGAAGCACTTAAGGCTCGTCTAAAAGGTGAAGCTTACTTTATCAGAGCTTTTGAGTATGCGATGCTTATGCTAAACCATGGAGGTGTTGTAATAAATAAAGAACCATTCAAACTTGGTCAGGATTTTTCAACACTTACAAGATCAACACTTGCTGAGACAAAAGATTTTATTTTATCTGATATTGATCAGGCAATTGCACTGTTACCAGCATCTATGGAGCAGGGCCGCGCCAATCGGGCAGCAGCTGCAGCCCTGAAATCAAGGGTTCTGCTCTTCTGTGCAAGTAAACTAACAAATGGCGGTTATGAGCCTTCAAACATGCTGGTTTCTTTTCCGGCAGGTAGCCAGACAGCCCTTTTAACTGCTGCAAGGGATGCTGCCAAACTTGTGATGGATGGAACATATGGTACATTTGCACTTGCAGGTTCAACAGCTGATCCGGTTCTTCCTCTTTCAGCAGCACAGGTAAAATCATATACCGACAACTTTGCATCTATCTTCATACAGAAGGGTAAGTGGAATGCGGAAACTATCTGGGGAATTCAGTATCCTCTCACAGGAGGTAACACCAACAACGCCAATATCTGGATGGGACCATGCGGTTATCATAACTGGGGAAACAATAATCCTACAGAACCCGCTGTAAGAAAATTTGAGATGGCTGACGGAACTCCTTTTGTTTGGGATGCATACACTCCCGGCGATCAGTTGTTACGTAAAGCAACTGCTGCCGAACTTGCTGCTGATCCGCTCAGAAACCCGTATAATGGCCGTGAGCCACGTTTCTACGCAACTGTCCTTTATCATGGAGCACCATGGCAGGCTCGTCCTGCAGATGCTGCAGGTTTTGATCCCCTTAACCAGGTGCAGACCGGCCATTTCTATAATACAGATGGAACAGTCAAAGCTTATGGCGTTGATACCAGGCAGGGACTTATCGAGTCATGGAACGGCACGAAGAACGGATACTACCTGAAGAAGTTCATGGATCCGGCAACTATTGGCCAGTACTACAGAGGCACACATACCTGGGTTGAATTCCGCTATGCTGAGATTCTGCTTAACTACGCAGAAGCATGTATTGAGCTTGGTGGCGCAGACCTGCAGAATGGTATTAATGCGCTTAATATGGTACGTAACCGTGCCGGTCTTCCCGACAGAGTAACTGCTGATCAGGCAACTGCAAGAGATTATGTTCGTCAGGAGAGATATATTGAGTTCTTTGCTGAAGGACACCAGTGGTACGATATGCGCCGCTGGATGACAGCCCCTACAGTAATCAAGGACGTCTTCGAGATGAAGATCAAACAGTTCACAAATGGTGATTTCGAATGGAAAGTTGACCTTGCAGCTAAACCTGATGCAAGATCATGGGCCAGTGACAAATACTATTGGCTTCCGATCGCTCGCGATGAGATGAATAAAGCACCAGCTCTGGTTCAGAATCCTGGTTATTAATATCTGATTTAGGTATATTAATTTCAAAAAATAAGTAAGGTCGGCCGTTTGGCCGGCCTTATTTATTTAAGTCCAAATAGGAACCAGGACTAACGGTAAAAGGCCCAATACCAGAATGTAGTTCCGAATTGTCTTTTTAATGCAGGTTCAGATGCCTTTGGATTGGTTCCATATTGCTGAAAAACAGTCAGGTACTGGTTCCATCGGTTTGTGGTATTACTGCTGATATGAATCCCGCCTAGATCTGGCAGTCTTCCGTCATTAAGCACTGAAAGTGCGGTTGCTGCTTCTTCAACATTTACCGGGAATTGTCTGTACCCCAGAGTTGAGAACCTGGGTAAAAGAGTTGCAATCCCTTCATAATTTTTTTTGATCATTTGAATGGCCATCATATAATCAAAAGCTTTCCTGTTAAGCGAATCTGTTATCAGAATCCGGCCAAGATTGATGTATGGGTCATCTGTAATAGCAAAGAAATCAGTATGAAGACGGATTTTTCTCTTTTCTCCAAGTTCAGGATCTTCATTTAAAGCTGAATCATTAAAAAGAAGTTTCTCATATTTTAAGGCCTCAGACCGGTAATAAATTGTTTTCTTAAGTAACCCGATATATCTGGAGGCAACCTTATAATTTCCATTTATGAGTTCTGTTTTGATAAGCATCTTTAATCCCTCGGGTGTATGTCCCTTCATAACCATATTCTCAAATGCCCACCTGTGAGCCTCATTTATCATACCCACAGAATAATAAAAATAGCCACCCCTCCTTAAAACTTCGCCCATCATCTCCCATTTAAGGTAAAGTGTTCCGCCTTCGGCATCCTGCGGAAAGCTAAATAGCTTATCGTTTAGCTGGTTAGTCTCGCATAGTGCAATGTTATTGAGGAATATAGTAAGCTGATTAGTTGGAGTATACTTTGTGTTAAAAGCAATTATTTCATTAAATTTCTTCTGATAAAACAGTTTTTCGACATGAAAATAGTTACTTGTTTTTTTGTCGTACCTGATATAACTGAGTGCACCCATAAAAACCATTATCACAACTGAAGTTATGAGGAATTGAGCTGGTTGAGTCAGTGTAATTCTCTCAGGAATCCTGTCTAAAGCAAGCAAAACCGGCAACAGCGATAAACCTCCGCAAAGTGAGAGAAAGATTGTGTGATGCATCCCTGAATTGAGTTCAGTAAATGGGAATGTCAGTAGTATCAAATTGGTTTGGAAGAACAGATACTCTTTTGAGATGTAGAATGTTAAATAACCTATACTCCATAAAAGTAAAAGTTTGATCCACTTGTCGTTTCCCTTTTTAACAGCCAGCCATAATGAGAAGAGTATCATAAAAATCCAGGCGAAGCCTCCTGTGGCAAAATAGAGCAGCGGACCGAATAATAAAGGAATCCAGCCTTTTAGAAGACTTAGGTATTTTATTGAAATATAGAATATTATGAGCTGAAGCAATAGTCCCAAAATATTAAAAAGAAAGAACTGGTAATCGGTCTGAACATAAAATAGAATCATTCCTGCAACTATTGATGGGATTATTGCATTTTTTCGGGATTGGAATTTTAATATTTCTGATAAATAGTAAACAGTCAATGATAAAATTGCTGCGATTATTAATGCGCCTGTAAAAGAATGGTAGAAGAATGCGGAAAGGAGTTTCCCCAGCCAGATAAGAAAGCCTCCGGGCTGGTGGAGATTCTCTTTTAAAAAGTCGGATGAGAAGATAAAAAGTGAGAATTTCTCCTGGTAGAATAGAACGTAATTCCCGAAGAAGGCAAAGTATATAAACACACTGACAAAGAAGGCCAGAAATGGTGACCTGCGATATAAAATGGAATTATTAATTTGAGTTTTGATCATTTTTAATATTCTTTTTTACCACAAAGGGCACAAAGGAATTCACGAAGGTCACAAAGGAGTTTCGCATTCCTCTTTAACTTTGTGTACTTTGTGTAATACTTCGTGTCCTTTGTGGTTAATGGATTTCATTTCTTATACCATTTTGCCTGAACCGCCTCAGTTTTTGCAAGGTCCCTTATTTTTCCCGGAGTCAGGTCTATTTCAATTGTTGAGAATTCGGGGATATTAAAACTCTTCAGGAATTTATCATAAAACTCCGGATCTTTCTGAGGCAGAATAAATGGCTTATCAGCTTTCCCGTTTTCATTTATATATGAAATGAACGGACGCGCTGTCAGTCCATCGCCGCGCTTGCTGCTGAAAACAAGCCATCTGCCATTCGATGACCAGGAGTGGTAGCTATCGGCAAAATCACTATTGAGATCTAAAGGTGCGGCTTTAAGATCTGAAAGATCTACTGCCCAGAGGTCTGCTTCCTTATGCCATATAGGGAAGGTTCCGTAATCAAATAATGTAAGAACCAATGTTCTACCGTCGGGAGAGATCCTCGGGAACGTCATGCTCTTGTTTAAAGCTGCAGCATCGAAAACAAGCTGAACTTCGCCGAATGAGCGATTGCTGATGTCAAAAGGAACACGGAACAGGTTATATTTTATTTCCCTGTAATCATATTCATCACCGATCTGAGGGGCCCTGCAGAAATAAAGATATTTGCCATCGGGCGACCATTCCGGGAATGTATCCATGAACTTCTCTTTGTCAGGCAGTTCAATGTTCATAATTTCGTTCCTCTCAACATCATAGAGCACAAGTGATGATTCCAGATCGCTAACTTCAACTTTCTTATTATCAGCTGCATGAAAACGCTGAATTATTTTATTTGAAGAGAAGGCGACAAACTTTCCCGAGGGATGCCATCGCGGATATACTGCCGCATTCTTCATCTCTTTTGTTTTCAGGTTTCTTTTTATGAATTCTCCGTCTTTATAAAAATATGTTCCTCCCATACTCCCTCTCATGTGAAAGAGGAAGTCATTTGTTTTCCCGTTATTGAATGAGTGGCAGTTGACACAGTTTTCCTCTGCGACACTGTTTTCAATTACAGACTGAGTTTTGAAACTCTCAAGATTCCGGCTGTTAATACTTAATTCGGCCCAACTCTCGTAGCCGGGATATAATAGCCTGTAATACAAATACGGATCAACCCTTTCAGCAGCAATCTTATTGGTGATAGTTTTAAATTTTAACCATTTTCCCTGATCATCTTTGCAATAGATATCAGCGTTGAAAGATTTCCCGATATTTTCTTGCAGCATTTTATGCCATTTCTTAATCGGGATTATTATTTTCCCATCCTTCGAACCAACTGCAAATTCAGCACCGGCTTCAGCTGAAAATTTAACAAAGAATGCTTCTCCTGTCTCTTTAATTATGAAGTTCAGTGGTGCAATGTTTGGAGGAATAGTAACACCGGAATAATCAGGATCAATTTTCGGTGCAAGTTCTGAAGTACTGAATTCTTTACCAGGGTTGCTGGTACAGCCAATAATAGTGAATATCAGCAAGATAATGAACAGATTCTTTTCCTTAAAAGTATGTAATATGTATGTCAGCATGGGAGTTTTTTACATTATCTTTTTAACTTATTTCCCTCACCGGTAGCAGGGCTTCCCCCCTTCCCTTATTGTTTAAGGGAAGGGGCCGGGGGATGGGTTAAGTTCTACCTTCGAAAAATACGAAAAAATCAGTTAATTGTCTTCAGATTTTACAATTATGGTACGAAACTAATTAACTCGTTATCAGCATCAATCTGCCTTAAGTTAAAAAACATTAAATACCTTTATTTATTTGCTTAATTCCTGCTCATTATTTACATTTGGTACAATCTGAAACTAACTTAAGGAATCTTATATAATCAGTTTTAAAAAATCCAATCTAACTATGAAAAATTCCAGTATTTCAAGGCGAAATTTTTTGGGTAAAGCAGCTACAGTAGGAGTAGCAGGGGTTATAGTTCCCTCTATTATTACCAGTTGCTCCCGTGAAGCTGCAAAAAAAGTTGTTACAATTCCAACTATGCTAGATCAGGCTCCGGACGGACCTGTTCTTAAAGCAGGTGTAATTGGTTGCGGAGGCCGCGGAACAGGTGCGGCAAATAACTTCCTCAGCGCAGGACCAAACCTTCAGATTGTTGCTTTGGGCGACACATTCCAGGATCGTGTTGATTCATGCAGGGCAAGTATTATGAAGCAGCATAATCAGGATGTTCCTCTTGACAAATGTTTTGTAGGCTTCGATGCTTATCAGAAAGTTATTGATGCAGGTGTTGATATCGTTATTCTTGCCACACCACCAATGTTCCGTCCTGAGCATCTTGCAGCCGCTATCGCAGCCAAGAAGCACGTATTTGCAGAAAAACCTGTTTGCGTTGACCCTGTAGGTGCAAGATCAGTAATGGCTACCGGACAGAAGGCAAAAGGAATGGAACTTTCTATTGTTACAGGAACACAGCGTCGTCACCAGCGCGACTATGTTGCCAACTGGCAGCAGGTAGGTCAGGGCCTTATAGGTGATATCGTTGGCGGTAATGTTTACTGGAATGGCGGTAAACTATGGCATCGCGATAATGATCCGAAATGGACTGAAATGGAATGGATGATCCGCGACTGGGTTAACTGGACATGGCTTTCAGGCGACCATATAGTTGAACAGCACGTTCATAACCTCGACGTAATGAACTGGTTTACAGGATCACATCCTGTTAAAGCTGTTGGTATGGGATCAAGGATCAGGCGTGTTACAGGTAACCAGTATGATAATTTCAGTGTTGACTTTACATTTGAAAATGGCATACATTTCCATAGTATGTGCCGTCAGATTAACGGAACAACACCAAACGTATCTGAAAGAATTCAGGGAGCAAAAGGTTCAACCAACTGCCAGAACACCATTCTCGACCTCGCAGGAACAGAACTCTGGAAATATGAATATCCTCTTGATAAAGATGGAAAGCCAACTAGAAGAGTAAGTGTTGATCCATATGTTCAGGAACATATCGACCTTGTTACAGCTATTCGTACAAATCAACCGATTAACGAAGCTGAAAATACTGCTATCTCAACTATGGTTGCTATAATGGGTCGCGTATCAGCTTATACCGGAAAAGAGACAACATACGAAGAGATGATGAACTCAGATCTGAAACTCGGACCAACAGTATTCGCATTCGGACCAGTTGATATCGACAAATCAGTTCCATTGGCAGGACTAGCTTATGATGCTGCAGCTGAAGCTGCTCAGGCAAAAGAAAGAGCTGCTGCAAGAGCTGCACGGGAAGCTGAAGCTGCAAAAGCTGCTGCTGCAACCAAATAGAGCGATTTTCAAATAATTCAATAATACTTAATATGGATTACTCAAGGAGGAATTTCATAAAGAGTGCCACAGCTACAGGAGCCGCCATTATGGCTGCTCCTGCAGTTTTTGGTACAGGTGCTGCTTCAAGGCCGCTGAAAGCTACTTATGCTGAAGCACCATTCAAACTTAAATATGCTCCCGGTATGGGCATGTTTCGCCAGAATGCCGGACAGGATCCTATCGATAATATCAAGTTCTGTAAGGATCAGGGGTTCAGGGCAATGTTCGACAACGGCCTTCCGGGCAGAGAGCCTGCTCTCCAGGAGAAAATTGCTGCTGAAATCAGCAGGCAGGGAATGGAGCTCGGACCCTATGTTCTCAGGGGAGACCCCAGAATTCCCGATTTTGTGCTGAATAAGCAGGAAATCAGGGATATGCTTGCAGAGGTGATGAAAAAAGCAATCGAGGTTACTAAGAGAACAGGTGTCAAACAGGCTCTGATAGTTCTCGGAAGATATGACGACAAGCTGCACATCGATTACCAGACTGCAAACGCTATCGACAATCTTAGGTTCTGCTGCGATATAGTTGAACCCGAAGGCATTACACTGGTGCTGGAACCGCTTAATAACCTTATTAATCACCCGGGACTTTTCCTTACAAGGGTGCCACAGGGTTATGCTATATGCAGGGCTGTAAACAGACCTTCATGCAAATTGCTCGATGATCTTTACCACCAGCAGATCACAGAAGGTAACCTTATTCCTAATATTGAGGCTGCCTGGAGTGAAATAGCTGTTTTCCATCTGGGAGATTCTCCGGGTCGTAATGAGCCAACAACAGGTGAAATAAACTACAAGAACATTTTCAAGCATCTGTATAACAAGAAGTATGATGGTACTCTGTGCATGGAACACGGAGTAAGCCAGAGAGGCACCAAGGAAGGCGAACTGAGAGTTATTCAGGCATATCGCGAATGCGATAGTTTTGAGGTATAAGATATCCAGGAGTTTTTTAACCACGGAGAACACTGAGTTGCACGGAGTAATAATCTGTGCAACTCCGTGCAACTCCGTGGTAAATTTTTTAGTATGAAAAGAACAATTATTTTATTCTTTTTACTTGTTACTACATTTTCCTTGTTTTCACAGGAACGTAAGGGAAATTCATACCTCAGTATACCGGTTATTGATCTTAATGATGAGACTTTCCGTCAGGTAGTTGTCGACAGGGAAGAGGGGCAATACCTCGGGCATCCCACAACTGTTCTTCTTGAGGATGGTAAAACAATCCTTACAGTTTATCCGAAAGGTCATGGCAGGGGAGAAATCGTGTATAAAAGAAGTATGGATGGCGGCCTGACATGGAGTGAGAGACTAAGTGTTCCGGAAAACTGGAAGACATCGAAAGAAGTACCAACAATTTTCAGGACTATCGATAAATCGGGAACAAAAAGACTTATTCTATTTTCCGGACTATATCCGGCACGACTTGCACATTCTGAAGATGATGGTAAAACATGGAGCGAACTTGAACCTGCGGGAAACTGGGGAGGCATAGTCGTAATGGGTGCACTATTCCCTCTTTCAACAGGAAAGGGCCATTATATGGCTTTGTTCCACGATGATATGAGGTATTTTACTGAAGATGGTCAGAAGTTGTTTGATGAGGATGTCAAAACTAATAAGGAACGCCTTTTTACATTATATAAAACAATCTCTGAGGATGGAGGATTAACATGGTCGCAACCAGCAGTTATCCTGAGCAGGCGCGATATGAATCTCTGTGAACCGGGAATCCTCCGGTCCCCCGATGGAAAACAGCTTGCAATGCTTCTTCGGGAGAATGCCCGGCGGCATAATTCTCAGATAATATTTTCAAACGACGAGGGCAAAACATGGAGTGAGCCCCGTCCATTGCCTAACGAACTCAATGGCGACAGACATGTACTTAAATACGCACCCGATGGCAGAGTGCTTGTCGTTTTCAGAGATGTTAGTCCGGCACGTTTCAAACCCGATGGGGGGAGTCCGACTGAAGGAGACTGGGCCGGCTGGGTGGGAACATGGAATGACCTTATTACGGGAGGGAAAGGTGAATACCGTATCAGATTTAAAGATAATCAGAACAGCTGGGATTGCTGTTATCCCGGTGTTGAACTTCTCCCCGAAGGGACCTTTGTGATAACGACTTACGGTCACTGGGATGCTGGTAAAGAACCATATATATTAAGTGTAAGAATGAAACTTAATGAACTTGATAAGAAGGTTAAAACAACAGTTAAAAATTAAGTGCTATGAGTAGAAAATCAGCTTCAGTATTCCTTTTCGTTCTTTCAATTATTTTATTTTCAGGCTGCACCGACCATTCACGATTATTTGTGGGAGGATTCACCAAACCTGATGCAAAGGGATTATCTGTTTTTGATTTTAATCCCCGGAGCGGAGATCTGAAACTCATTTCAGAGGCCCAGGTTGGACCCAATCCGGCCTATTTTTGTTTCTCCACTAAAACAAATTTGTTTTATGTGGCGAATGAAGTGATGGAGTTTAACGGAACATTCGGGGGCGGATTGACTACCTATAAATATAAAGCAGAGGATGCAAGTTTTGAGAAGTTAAATGAAATGCTGATACCCTACGGAGGTCCCTGCTACATTTCATTGTCGCATGACAGCACTCATCTTTTCATTGCCAATTACCCGAATGGCTCTGTAGCAGTTGTCAGGCTTGATGAGAAAGGTATTCCCTCTGTAATTACCGATACTATACTATATAATAAGAGCGCTCCTGATGAATCACATGCTCATATGATCCTTAGTGATCCTGCAGGTAAAAAGGTTTATGTGACAGACCTTGGACTTGACCGGGTTATTGTATATGATTTTGATAAGAATGCTGGGCAGCTGAATCAGTCTGAAAATGGCCTAGTTCAGCTTCCTGATGGGATCGGTCCCCGGCATTTTGTATTTAATGCGAACGGATCGAATCTGTATGTTATAAATGAGCTTGGTTCCAAGATGCTTGTTTTTAATATAAAGGAGAATGAGGAGCCTGGACTTGTACAGATCCTGCCAACAACAAGGTCAGAGTTCGAGGGCAATAATTATTGTGCCGATATACATTTGGGGAAAGATGGTAAATTCCTCTATGGTTCAAACAGGGGAGAGAATACGATTGTTACCTATAAGGTTGAGGCAGATGGTACTCTTACACTTGTCGGACACACATCATGCGGGGGTGACTGGCCAAGAAATTTTGTAATTGATCCCACAGGGAAATTTCTCCTTGTCGGAAACCAGAAATCAGACAGCATCTCTGTTTTCAGGCTTAATAAAAAGACAGGATTACCAATTGAACCGGGAGTAGATTTCCTGAGTACGGCACCTGCCTGTCTGAAGTTTATCGAATGATTTATTTGTTCCTGCCTTTAAGATATTCTTCTGTACTTATGATTGAGGCATAATTTTTTAAGGTGCTCAGAGTTGAATAATGCACATCTTCAGCTTTGATAATTTTATCGTTGAATTTCAGATCTTTTGTTGCACATGCATCATGTATAAGGATGCATTTATATCCCATGTCACTGGCTGCACGGGTGGCTGCTTCAACACACATATGAGTCTGCATTCCGCAAATAACAAGTGTATCGGGATGGATAGTTTTAAGCCATGCTTCGAGATCAGTTCCGATAAAGCAGTTAACTTCATCTTTTGAAATTATTTTTTCAGAGGGGAGTGGTTTGACAATTTTATTTATTTCCGCTCCTGTTTTGGCATTATGGCGCACATGAATTACAGGCAGTTTTTCTTTTCTGAAATTATCGAGCAATAATGCTGCATTTGCTGCTGCTTTTTCAGGTTCCACAAGTGCTGACGAACCTCCGGGAAAATAGAAATCCTGAATGTCAATTATTAATAATGCCTTAGTCGCCGGCTGGGCGGAAACCATAAGGATAATCATTGAAAAAAAGGCAAAGGATAAAATGAATTTTTTCATTGAATATTTTTTTTACCACGGAGACACGGAGTAACACAGAGTTTCACGGAGTCTGGTCTCCCATTCACCCCTTATCCCACTCTCCCCTTCTTTTTTTATTAAGGAGTTCTTGTGGCATATTTCCCCAAAGTTATTATTTTCTTTTTAATGTATATTTGAGCCTGCTAACATTAAAATTTTATGAATAAAACAATGAATAAGAAGCATCAATATAAACTCAGCAGAATTCCAATTTTCACTTTACTGATAATAGGTACCCTGATAATCATATCAGGTTTCAGAAAAGACTCCAGAAAACCATTTAAGAACTATGTTGTGCTTGTCTCATTCGATGCGTTCAGATGGGATTACAATAAGCTATTCAGTACTCCTAACCTTGATAAAATGGCAAGCGAGGGAGTAAAAGCTGACCGGATGATTCCTTCGTTTCCGACCAAGACATTTCCAAATCACTATTCAATTGCAACGGGTTTGTATCCCGATCATCACGGACTTATAGACAATAGTTTTAATGCTCCTGATCTTGGACTATTCTACAGAATGGGAGACAGGGCTGCAGTAGAAAATCCTGCATTTTATGGGGGAGAACCGATGTGGATTACAGCAGAAAAGCAGGGTGTTAAAGCCGCCTCTTTCTTTTGGGTAGGTTCTGAAGCACCTGTTGGAGGAAGGTATCCATCGTACTGGAAGAAATATGATGGAAATGTTACATACGAGGCGAGGATAGACACTGTAATGAAGTGGCTTGGTTATCCTGAAGATAAACGTCCTGAACTTGTAACTCTTTATTTCGATGAGCCTGACCTGGCCAGTCACGATTTCGGACCAACTTCCCCGGAGGTTGGGAAGAAAGTGCAATACCTTGACAGTATAGTTGGTGTGATAAGACAAAAAATTTCTGTCCTGCCAGAGGCAAAGAAAATAAACCTGATTGTCCTGTCTGATCATGGAATGGGACCTGTTTCAGGTGATAAATATGTGAGCATCAGGGCAGTCGTTCCGGAACGAATGATTGCATCCGTTACAGGAGGAAGTCCTGTATATTCGATCAACCCCAAAGAAGGTAAGCGGGATAGTATCCTCATGCTGCTTAACAGAGTAAAAGGAATTAAAGCCTGGAAGAAATCAGAACTTCCTGCCAGATGGAATTACGGGACTCATCCCCGTATCCCTGAGATTGTTGTGGTTGCTGACAGTTCATGGAGTATTGGCACCCGTCCTGATGGTTCATCTATTAGCGGAGGGGCACATGGATTTGATAATTACAATTCCGATATGTTTTCAATATTTTATGCCACAGGACCAGCCTTTAAGAAAAACTATAAATCCAAAGAACTTAATAACGTCGACATATATAACCTTGTTTGCAGGATTCTTGACATAATACCTGCTAGGAATGATGGTAATCCGGAGCGTATTAAAGGATTTTTACGGTGAGCTATGTGACACCTTCGCCAATTATTCGCCCCCCTACCCCCCTAAAGGGGGGTTAACTTCCTCTTTTGTTGGTATTTGTCTTAAAATGACGAACTTAGCCCCCCTTTAGGGGGGTTGGGGGGCAAAAATGGGAAGGATAATTAAGAGATTGATTACGTCCAGTTCAGACTTGAATTTGATTGTAAATTGGTTTTTGTTTTTCAAAAATTTCTCCGTAACATTATTATCAAAATCAGAGGCAGATGAATCGTGAAAGGATTATTAGTGATTTAAAGGAGAAATCAGGTAAAATCTGGGATATTATTATTATAGGAGGAGGAGCAACAGGATTGGGAATTGCTCTTGATGGGGCATCACGTGGCTATAGCACTCTGCTTCTTGAGCAGTCTGATTTTGCAAAAGGAACATCCTCACGAAGCACGAAGCTGGTACACGGAGGTGTAAGATATATGGCGCAGGGTGACCTGCTGCTCGTAATGGAGGCACTTCACGAACGCGGACTCATGCTGAAGAATGCACCTCATCTCACTTTTAACCAGGAATTTGTTATTCCTATATATACGATCTGGGATGCGATAATGTACACTGTAGGACTAAAATTCTACGATATTCTGGCAGGCCGGTTAAGTCTGGGTAAATCGTATTTCATAAATAAAGAAAAGACACTTTCAAAGCTTCCTCTCCTCAAATCTGAAGGGCTGAAAGGAGGAGTGGTTTATCATGATGGCCAGTTTGATGATTCACGGTTTGCTGTAGCACTTGCACAGTCCGCAACGGAAAGAGGAGGAACCATTCTGAACTATTGCAGAGTAACCAGCCTGATAAAAAATGAAAAGGGAAATGTATGCGGAGTAAAAGCTGCAGATGAGGTTTCCGGAAATGAATTCACTTTTGAAGCGAAGGTGGTTATCAATGCAACAGGGGTATTCGCCGATGATATTGCAAGGATGGATAATCCTTCCTCAAAACCAACAATAAAACCAAGTCAGGGTGTACACATAGTTCTCGATAAATCATTTCTTCAAAGTAATTCAGCAATTATGATTCCGAAGACTTCCGACGGGAGAGTATTGTTTGCCATACCCTGGTATGATGAAGTTGTTGTTGGTACTACTGATACACCTGTAGCTGATGTCACTCTGGAGCCTGTGGCTCTTGAAAAGGAAATCAATTTTATCCTGAAGACAGCTGAACTCTATCTTGTAAAACCACCGCGAAGGGAAGATGTTCTTTGCATTTTTGCAGGATTGCGTCCTCTTGCAGCCAATCCTGATAACCCTGAATCGACAAAAGAGGTCTCAAGGAGACATAAGATTACCCTCTCACCCTCAGGGCTTCTGTCGATAGTCGGAGGTAAGTGGACTACATACCGCAGGATGGCAGAAGAGACCATTGACAAAGCTATTGCTGCAGGATTTCTTAAGGATATGAAATGTATTACATCTGATCTGAAACTTACAAAACTCACTGATAACAGCAGTGCCGGACGTCTTCACATTTATGGCGAAAAATCAGCTGAAATTGAGAAGATGATTGCTGAAAACCCTGAACTTGGAGCACAGGTTGTTTCAGGTTTACCATATACAAAAGCTGAAGTAATCTGGATTTGCAGGAATGAGATGCCCGTGACAATTGAAGATCTTCTGGCCAGACGAACAAGAGCACTTTTGCTTAATGCACAGGCAAGCGCTGATGCTGCTCCCGAAGTCGCACGTTTGATGGCAGCAGAATTCGGGTATGACCAAAATTGGAAAAGCATCCAGATTGAGTCGTATAAGTCGCTGATTAACAAATATATATAAAATATTGATATTCAATTAATTACAAGGAAGATATGAAGAAATTCATTTTAGCACTTGACCAGGGAACGACAAGTTCCAGGGCAATAGTATTTGATCACAACGGGCTTCCTGTAGCAACGGCTCAAAAAGAATTTACACAGTATTTCCCTAAACCAGGTTGGGTGGAACATGATCCTGACGAGATCTGGTCGACACAGGCAGGGGTTGCACTTGAGGCGATTACCAAGGCAGGACTGGAAAGCTCAAATATTGCAGCAATAGGCATAACAAATCAACGCGAGACAACAATTGTATGGAACCGTAAGACAGGTAAACCTGTTTACAATGCAATTGTATGGCAGGACCGACGTACATCTGATTTCTGTGATCTTTTAAAAAAGGAGGGGCATAGCCGGACGATACGTGAAAAGACAGGACTAATAATAGATGCATATTTTTCTGCAACAAAGGTCAGGTGGATTCTGGAAAATGTCAAGGGAGCCCGGAAGCTTGCAGATGAAGGTCAGCTGGCTTTCGGAACAGTTGACTCATGGCTGGTCTGGAATCTTACAAAAGGTAAAATGCATATTACTGATGTGACAAATGCTTCGAGGACTATGCTCTATAATATAAATACTCTCAAATGGGATGAAGAGCTTCTGAAGATCTTTAATATTCCTGCCAGTATGCTGCCTGAAGTAAGATCATCAAGTGAAGTATATGGCAATACTGTTGGTAACTTTGCCACTGCAATACCTATAGCTGGTATTGCCGGCGATCAGCAGGCCGCTCTTTTCGGTCAGATGTGCACCGAACCGGGGATGGTAAAGAATACATATGGAACAGGTTGTTTCATGGTTATGAATATTGGAAACAAACCTATAGAATCGAAGAACCAGCTTCTGACAACCATTGCATGGAAAATTGGCAACGATACACAATATGCCCTGGAAGGAAGTATTTTTATCGCAGGAGCAGTTGTTCAGTGGCTCCGCGATGGACTTGGAATAATCAAAAAGTCAACCGATGTTGAGAAGCTTGCTGCGAAGGTTAAAGATAGTGATGGTGTATATTTTGTTCCTGCATTTGCGGGTCTGGGGGCACCTCACTGGAACCAGCATGCAAGAGGTACTATTGTTGGTATCACAAGAGGTTCCTCATCAGCTCACATAGCACGTGCTGCACTCGATAGTATTGCATACCAGACACTTGAGGTTCTTCTGGCAATGCAGAATGATTCGGGTATTGATATACGTGAATTGCGTGTTGATGGAGGTGCAACTGTAAATAATCAGCTTATGCAATTCCAGTCTGATCTTCTGCAGGCAAAAGTTGTTCGTCCGAAAATTACGGAGACAACAGCACTTGGGGCAGCTTATCTTGCCGGACTGGCAGTAAATTACTGGAGTAATATTAAAGAGGTTAAGCAGCAATGGCAGATGGACAGGACTTTTTCGCCTGAGATAAAACCTGCAGAAACTCACTCCCTGATAAAAGGATGGCACCGGGCTGTGAATGCTGCTAAAGTTTGGGCCGAAGGATAAATATTTCGGATTTCGGATTGCCGATTTCGGATTTATTGGAATCCAATTTCGACTTTAATCCGCAATCAAAAATCCGAAATCCGAAATTCTTTCAACAAAGACAAATTTATAAGATATACAGAATCTAATTTCAAGTGATAATTTAATAATTTGGTAATATGAATACATTTTTCGCTGAATTCTTTGGAACAGCAATAATCATCGTTTTTGGAGGAGGAGTAGTTGCCAATGTGCTTCTCAATAAAACAAAAGGTAACAACAGCGGCTGGATAGTAATAACTTTTGGATGGGCAGTAGGAGTGTTTACCGGAGTACTTGTGGCAGCACCGATAAGCGGGGCACATTTAAATCCGGCTGTAACACTGGCACTCGTTCTGGCCAATAAATTCTCTTTTTCACTACTGCCTCTTTATTGGTGCGCCCAGCTTTTAGGTGCAATGTTCGGGGCATTTCTTGTCTGGCTTGCATACAAAAAGCATTTTGATGCAACTGAAGATGCCGATTCAAAGCTGGCGGTATTTTGTACATCACCAAATATCAGAAGTTATTGGTATAATACACTTACAGAGATAATCGGTACATATATTTTATCTCTGGCTGTTCTATACATGGCAGCCCCTGATGTAGGACTGGGAGCACTTAATGCACTTCCTGTTTCTATTGTTGTCCTTGGACTTGGTCTGTCACTTGGCGGCCCCACCGGGTATGCAATTAATCCGGCCCGCGACCTTGGTCCGCGCATTATGCATTTCTTCCTGCCAATGCCATCAAAGCGCGACAGTGACTGGAGATATGCCTGGGTGCCTATAGTCGGTCCTCTTGTTGGCGCAGCGATAGCAGCAGGAATGTTTCTGATATTCGGAGTTTGAAAACAAAAGATTCTTCGCGATTGCGACACGATTTTTCTTTTTAAAGCAAGATTGGCATCTTATAAGAAACAGACCGGATATTGCATTCCATTATATTATATATATTCGAACCTTGGAATAAAACTTAAAAAAGCCATAAT
The DNA here is from genome assembly GCA_016709865.1 of Bacteroidales bacterium. Classification (NCBI taxonomy): domain Bacteria; kingdom Pseudomonadati; phylum Bacteroidota; class Bacteroidia; order Bacteroidales; species Bacteroidales bacterium. The sequence continues at coordinate 369,191 of JADJLX010000006.1, read as the reverse complement.
ATGATAACAAAAATTTTTCGCAGAAGTATATACATTCTTTTATGCATTAGTGCATTTAGTTCTGCCATTGCTCAAGACTGGCCACAATATCTTGGTCCCAACAGAAACAGCATGTCTGCTCAGAAAGGTCTTCTACGCACATGGCCGCAGCAGGGTCCGGAAGTGCTTTGGACAACTGAAGTTGGCATCGGTTTTGGCGGTCCTGTTGTTAAAGGAGGGAAGGCCTATTTGCTTGACAGAGATGACAAAGTTGGGGATAAGATGAGATGTTTTGACCTTGCAACCGGTAAGGAACTCTGGAGTTTTAGTTATGATGCTCCCGGATCTGTAATGTTTCCCGGATCACGAAGCGTACCTGCTGTAGATGGCAACCGGGTTTATTCATGCGGACCTTATGGAGACCTTTATTGCATTGATATCAATACACATAAACCAATATGGAATAAGAATGTCTGGACTGATTATGGCGGGGCAAAAATCCCTACCTGGGCAATAAGCCAGTGTCCTATGGTTTACGGTGATCTGCTTATCCTGGCTTCACAGGCTCCTCAGGCTGGTGTTGTGGCTTACGATAAACTGACTGGAAAAGTTAAATGGGCAACCCCATCTCTCGGACCTGTTGGTTATGTAAGCCCTGCAATTGTAAAAGTTGGAAAAGAAGACCACGTTGTAATGATAACAGCTTCAGCTGGTCGCGGAGAAAGCGCCAGTGGCGGTAAAGTAGTTGGAATAGACCCAATTACAGGCAAAATTCTCTGGGAATATGGAAACTGGCAATGCTCAATCCCTGCCCCGAGTGCCGTTGACGCAGGTGAAGGAAAGATGCTGATCACCGGAGGATATAATGCAGGATCATCAATGATAAAAGTTGAGAAAAAGGCTGATGGCACCTACAATGTTACAGAACTTTTCAAGAATCCTGATTTTGGTGCACACACACAGCCTCCTGTTCTTGTTAACGGTTATTTCTACGCTCAGTATTCAACAAACGAAAGAAAAGACGGTCTGGTTTGTATGGGAATGGACGGAAAGGTAAAATGGATAACACGCAGAGCACCCTTATTTGATAAAGGTGGTATGATCCTGGCTGATGGTTTGTTGCTTGTCACAGATGGCAGCAGTAAGGTATATCTAATTGAGCCTGATCCGACAGCCTTTAAAGCGATCTCTTCTTCTGAACTACTTAAGGGTGATTCAGGCGATCAGAGGTTCCCGACACAGAACTGGGCACCGCTTGCATTAGCTGATGGTAAACTTCTTATCCGCGATCAGAGCCGTCTGATGTGTGTTAAAGTTGTAAAATGAAAAGGCAAAGCTTTCTGTCAGGTTCATTCGTCGTTACTCTCGCTCTGTGCCTGGGATTGACGATATTTAGCGGTCTGTCAGTATTTAGCCAAATCACAGCACCAGCCCCCCTTGTAAGGACACTCTCATTCGATGATGGCTGGCGTTTCATGAAAGACAGTATTGCAGGTGCTGAGAATCCGGGTTTCAACGATGCCAGTTGGAGAATCATCAGTGTGCCTCACGACTGGAGCATTGAAGATCTTCCGGGACAGAACGGTGATGACATCATCGGGCCATTCAGCAAACTTTCTGTTGACAAGATGAGTTCCGGATATACGGTTGGAGGAATTGGCTGGTATCGGAAAAGCTTTACAATTAAACCTGAAGATAAGAGCAAGATTGCCTATCTGCAGTTTGACGGAGTATACATGAATTCTGATGTCTGGATTAATGGAAAACATCTTGGATTTCATCCTTACGGGTATACACCTTTCAATTATAATATCACATCATTCCTTAATGCACCCGGAAAACCAAATGTTGTTGCTGTCCGTGTCAGAAACAAAGGATTGAATTCACGCTGGTATTCTGGTTCAGGTATCACACGTCATGTGTGGCTGACACTTGCTGATCCTGTCCATATTGATGTTGCCGGTGGTCTGTATGTTACAACTCCGTCCGTTTCGCAATATTCGGCAGATGTGAATATAGCCTCTTATATCACAAACAGTGGGTCAACGGAAAAACAAATTGTTCTTAAGACTCAGTTATATGATGCCTTGGGTAAGCAGGCTGGCGCGATAAATACCAATTCGTTAGTCAGACCTGGCCAGACAGTGGAAGTTCAACAACTCGTTACTGTTCAAAGGCCTGCTTTGTGGTCTCTTGAGGTACCCAACCTTTATGTGGCAAAAGTATCTGTAATTGAAAATGGAAAAATTATAGATTATGAGCAGGCTCAGTTCGGTATCCGAAGTATAAAAATAGATGCAAAGGCCGGTTTGACAATTAACGGCAAACCGGTTGAAATGATTGGAGGATGTTATCACCACGACAATGGTCCTCTTGGCGCAGCTTCAATTGACCGTGCTGAGGAGCGAAAAATTGAGATATTGAAGAAGTATGGTTTTAATGCCATCAGAACCAGCCACAATCCTCCATCGCCAGCATTGCTTGATGCATGCGACAAGCTCGGGATGCTTGTTGTCAATGAGGTATTCGATATGTGGGAAACCCCTAAAAAGGAGCAGGATTATCACCTTTATTTCAAAGAATGGTGGCAGAGAGATGTAGGGTCGTGGGTTAAGCGCGACAGAAACCATCCATCGGTAATAATATGGAGCATTGGGAACGAAATCCGTGAAACATTCGATACATCAGGATACAGGATCGCAAAAAATCTGACAGGTGAAATACGCAGGTTCGACAAGACCCGCTTTGTAACAGAATGTTTTAATGACTTTGCCTGGATGAGAGGTCAGAAAAGTAAATGGGATGAGATTCCTGAGCACATGGCCCTTTTTGATCTTATCGGGTATAATTATGCATGGAAGCGATATGAAGAGGATCATGTTAAATATCCCGACAGGGTTATGATTGGCAGTGAAACAAATCCTCCGCTGGCTCTTGAAAACTATGAAACAGTAAAAAAACTTCCTTATGTGATCGGATACTTTGTCTGGACAGCAACAGATAACATTGGTGAGGCAGGAGTAGGTATGCCTCAGCTAAGGGATATCACCTCAGAAGCCAATCCAGCATTACCTGCTGCCGCAAACCAGCAGGTTAATCAGGCTGCAAATGCACCGGCCGGTGCACCGGGAGCAGCTCCTGGAACACCTCCTGCAGGTGGTGGATTCTTCAGACGAGATGTATGGCCGGTATATACTAATTACCAGGGCGACATTGACATAATCGGAAACAGGAAAGTTCCGTCATATTATCAGTATGTTGTATGGGGTAAGAGCAAAGTTGAGATGTTTGTACATCGTCCAATTCCTGAAGGAAAGAAAGAGACTGTGAGCAACTGGGGATTTCCCGATGAACTTAAGAGCTGGAACTGGGCCGGACAGGAAGGTAAGAAATTCATTGTCCACGTTTATACACGAAGTCCTCTTGTGAAACTTGAGCTAAACGGCAAGGTAGTGGGTGAACAGAATATTGAACCCGGAAAATCAATTACTGCTACTTTCGAAGTACCCTATGAGCCGGGCAAGCTTGTTGCACGTTGCTTCGAGAATGGCAAGGAATCAGCATCTCAGATACTTGTAACTACTGGAAAGCCGTCTTCAGTAAGACTTATTGCAGACAGATATGATATCAAAGCTGATAGGAATGACCTCTCGTATGTGAGAGCTGAAATATTAGATCCGAATGGTAACATTGTTCCTGATGCCGATGATATCCTTGTGAATTTTGAGGTTACAGGAAGCGGTAAAGTAGCAGGAGTTGGTAGCGGTAATCCAAGAGATATGTCGAGTTTTCAGCAGCCAAAGAAAAAAGCATATCAGGGGATCTGCCTTGCGATAATACGTCCTGAGAAACCGGGAAATATCTATGTCAAGGCAACTGCTGCAGGATTGAAGGATGCAAATATTGTAATAGCTGCCAAATAAATTGCAGCCTGACTATAAAATAGCTTTTATGGAAAACAGGCTTAAGCGGTTGAATTACTTTTTATTTGGGGTACTTGTTTGTCTCTTACTTCTTTCATGTCAACACAGCAGTACTAATTGCATCTCCGGCAAAGCAACACTATTTGATTCTGACTGGCGCTTCAGGAAAGACTCGATTTCTGGTGCCGAGTCAGCTGATTTCGATGATTCTGACTGGAGAGTTATTGATATTCCGCATGACTGGAGTATTGAAGATCTGCCGGGGCAGAATGGTGTGGATATTATAGGACCATTCGACAGATCTGCAATTGATAAAGGTAGTTCTGGCTATATGGTGGGTGGTACAGGCTGGTACAGGAAGAAATTTACAATCAGCAGGGAGGATAAAGATAAGATCCTATACCTGCAGTTTGATGGTGTGTACATGAAATCAGATGTCTGGCTAAACGGGAAACATCTTGGATTTCATCCTTATGGATACACACCTTTTTATTATAATATTACTGAATATCTGAATCCTCCGGGCAAGCCTAATATTGTTGCTGTTCGTGTTAAAAATGAAGGAATGAATTCCAGATGGTATTCAGGATCAGGTATTTACAGGCATGTTTGGATTATTATAAAAGATCAGGTTCACATAGATGTTTCAGGCGGCATATACATTACAACCCCAATCGTCTCTGAAAACTCTGCGGTGGTGAAAGTTGATGCAACAATCGTAAACCGCGGTAACAGTAATGAAGAAATTGAATTGCGTACAGAGCTGTTTGATCCGGAAGATAAACTGGTTACAACTATTACCAGTTCAGCAGTGGTATCAGGCGAAACCTGTAATGTTTCTCAGGAGACTCAGGTAAGTATGCCATCTCTGTGGTCTATTGATGAACCACATCTTTATCTTGCCAGGGTTTCTGTACTTAAAAATGGCAATGTAATTGATGTTCAGGAAACTCATTTCGGAATCAGGAGTATAAAAATAGATGCTGAGAACGGATTTACATTAAATGGCAAGCCTGTTGAACTGATAGGTGGATGTATACACAATGATAACGGGCCACTGGGTGCTGTTTCAATCGACCGCGCTGAGGAAAGGAAGATTGAAATACTTAAAAGCAGTGGATTCAATGCAATCCGAACTGCACACACTCCGCCATCAGCAGCATTGCTCGATGCCTGCGACAGGTTAGGAATGGTAGTTATTGATGAAATCTTTGATATGTGGGAAACTGCAAAGAGGAATCAGGACTACCACCTTTGGTTTAGGGAATGGTGGCAGAGAGATGTGGAGTCGTGGGTTAAACGCGACAGAAATCACCCATCTGTTATCATCTGGAGTATAGGTAATGAAATCAGGGAGGCTTTTGATACCTCAGGACTAAGAATTGCAGGAAATCTGACAGGAGAAATCCGGCGATTAGACCAAACACGCTGGGTCACAGAGTGTTTTATGGATTTTGCATGGATGAGGGGTCAAAAAAGCAAGTGGCATGAGATCCCCGATCACCTTGCCCTCTTTGATTTAATAGGCTATAATTATGCATATAAAAGATATGAGGAGGATCATATTAAATACCCTCAGCGTGTAATGGCAGGTACTGAAACTAATCCCCCGCTGGCTCTGGAGAATTTTGAGATAGTAAAGAGACTTCCTTATGTAATAGGGTATTTTGTATGGACAGCAACAGATAATCTTGGAGAGGCGGGCAGGGGCATGCCTCAGTTGAGGAGTATAATTCCTGATACCAGTAATTTACAGGGGGCAGGTGGAGGATTCAACCGTGATGCCTGGCCTGTATTCACTAATTACCAGGGAGATATCGACCTTATCGGAAACAGGAAGGTTCCTTCATACTATCAGTCTGTGGTTTGGGGCAAGAGCAAAGTTGAAATGTTTGTCCATCGTCCTGTTCCCGAAGGCAAAACCGAGGTAACAAGTAACTGGGGATTCCCTGATGAGATGAAGAGCTGGAACTGGTACGGCCATGAGGGTGAAAAAATGCTGGTGCATGTCTACTCACGAAGTCAGCAGATCAGGCTTGAGTTAAATGGCAGGATTGTTGGAGAACAGAATACTGAAGCAGGTAAATCTATAACTACTTCTTTTGAAATACCATGGGAGGCTGGCAGACTGATTGCCCGCTGCTTTGACGATGGAATGGAGACAGCAACCCAAATTCTGGAAACAACCGGTGAGCCTGAGGCTATTCGACTGGTTGCTGACAGAACCAGGATCAGGGCAGACAGAAATGATCTGTCGTATGTTATGGCTGAAATAATAGATGCCAAAGGGAATATTGTTCCTTCTGCCGATGATATTCTTGTAACCTTTAATATAAAAGGTAAAGGAGAACTTGCTGGTGTAGGGAGTGGAAATCCGGCAGATTTATCCAGCTTTCAACAGCCGGAGAAAAAAAGCTTTCAGGGCATATGTCTGGCTATAATCAGACCGGAATCTAGTCCCGGGAAAATATATGTCAGGGCCACTGCAAAAGGATTGAAGGATGCCTTCCTGACTATAACAGCTGAATAAATATTACTATAACGTACAAGATCCTGAACATTTATGAATATTGAAAACCGTTCATAAATTTTGAAATGATTAAAACATCACCTAAATTTAGAATAGTTTAAATTCCTGAAATTTTACTGCAGGAACTGATAACAAAGGCATTGGTAACCAGGATCTGAAACTCAATTAATTACAAAAATAGTTATTATGAAAAGACGTACTTTTGTTAAATCCGTTGCGGCAACCGGAGCAGGACTGATTATCCTTCCGGGAGGTATTCTCTCAGGAAAAAGTCCAAGTGATAAACTCAATATTGCCCTCATTGGTGCACATGGTCGCGGTAGTCAGCATTATCAGGCGCTGGCCAGCGAGAATGTTGTTGCTATATGCGATGTACATGCAGGAAATATGGCACTGGCTGCGAAACAGTATCCAAATGCAAAACAATACACCGACTGGCGCAAATGCCTTGAACAAAAAGATATAGACGCAGTATTTATCTGTACACCTGATCATCACCATGCTTTTATCAGCATCTGGGCAATGAATCGCGGAAAACATGTTTATTGCGAGAAGCCTGTAGGTGAATGCGTTACAGAAGCACGTGAGGTTCGGAAAGTATATCTTGCAAACAAGAATAAACTTGCCACACAGCATGGTACACAGCGACATGCAAATGAGAATTTTAACCGGGTATCTGAACTTGTTCGCGGCGGTGCTGTTGGAGAACTGAAAGAGGTAGTTGCATGGGGTAACCGTACTCATGATAAGACCGGTTATCTTCCTGCAGCAGGACCTGCACCAGCTGATATTGACTGGGAACAGTGGATCGGTCCGGTTCAGATGCATCCTTTTAATCCGGGCTATTTCGGCGCAAGACCGGGAGCAGGTTGTCTTTTGTGGAATATGTACCATGATTTCGGCAGCTGGCAGAACGGAGACATGGGCGCCCATACGATGGACCTGGCCTGGAATGCAATAGATGCAGGCCAGCCTACAAGCGCCTGGGCAGAGGGAGACCCTTTCAATAATGAGGTTGTAGCCTCTAACCTTCATACAAAATTCAATTTTCCTGCCAACGACTGGCGCGGACCAATTACTGTTGAGTGGTACCAGGGTAAGTTAAGTCCCGCCTCCCCGAATCCAGCCGTTGACATTCTTAAAATTGGTCATGGTGCGATGTTCAAAGGCACAAAGGGAACTCTTGTAGCTGACTTTACAAACCGTATGCTTCTGCCAAATCGGAGCGGAGCAGACATGACTTACTACAAATCACCAAATAGCAGTCAGGTTGCACCTCCTATGGGAGATTTTGTTGCTCAGTGGTTCAATGCATGCAAGGGTGACCTTAAGACAGACTGCGATTTTGATTATGCAGGCCGTATGATTGAGACATTAATGCTCGGTCTTGCAGCTCATCAGGCAGGTAAGGAATTGCAATATGATCCGGTTGCAGGCAGGGTTACAAATGATTCAGCTGCGAATGCCTTCCTGACAAAGGAATATCGCAAGGGTTGGGTACTTAACGGATAATTTTTTTTATTCATTACAGACTGACCAAATATTTTTTAGACATTAGTATTAATAATTAACCCGTTTCAGGATGATTAGAAGATCCAAATTTTTGATTATAATTTTATTTCTTTCTGCTGGCATTTATTCCTTTGCATATGGCCAGGAAACAGGCTCTTTTACAGATGCAAGAGATGGTAAGGTTTACAAAACAGTTAAAATCAACGATCAGGTATGGATGGGAGAAAACCTTGCGTTTAAAACTGCAAGCGGATGCTCTGTCTATGAAAATGTAAACGACTATTTAAAGATTCATGGTTACTTATATACATGGGAAGCTGCAACAAAAGCCTGTCCCGATGGCTGGCATCTGCCTTCAATGCAGGACTGGTGGTATTTATCTAACTTTCTTGGAGGAGATGAACAGTCAGGAGGTAAGTTAAAACAGACAGGAACAGCTACCTGGAAGAGCCCTAATACCGGAGCCACAAATTCAAGTGGTTTTACTGCACTAGCCAGCGGGCAGGGCGGTGATAAAGCGATGGAACACCTGGGAAATACAACCTATTTCTGGACAAATGTAGATGATGATGATGTTACAACCTGGTGCGGGGCATTATACTCTTCCAAGCCTGATCTGTCTCTTTACCCGGTAAATAAGAAAAACGGGTTTTCTATTCGTTGTATTAAAAACTCTGACAAAGAGGAGAAGACTTTTGATTTCTGGGAGTAAACATTGATTGTGACAATATTAAAAAGCCCTGTTGAGATGCATCAGGGCTTTTTTTACGACGAGATATTTGCAATATCTAACCTTAACTTAATTAATGATATTCAGAACATCTATGAGCTGGATGTCATGATCTATAATAAAATTGCGATGTTCTAACACTTGACTTGAATCGAAAAAGGAAGTAATTTTGGTATAATGAGAAAACGTAAGGACACCGGATTCCTATTGTTTCTAGTTTTATCAACTTTTATGTTTAATTCCTGCCAAAAACAGGAAGACTATGATTTGTTCCCTCTTATCTTGGGGAATGAATTTTATTACACATATTCCAAATACCGTTTTACCGGAATTTCTGCTTATACTAATGGGACTGAAACCTGGAAGGTAACATCTGTATTAGAAGAAGACAGGTCAGTTAATTATCGTATCGAACGCATACTGAATGCCACTATTAAAGTTGCTGGTCAGACAATAGTAATATCAGATAGTATTTCCTACTTAACAATAATTGAAGATAAATCATCTTCACTGTTATCATTTTCATCATCGTTATCAATATGGAAAATCAGTTTTAAAAGATTTCAGGATGATAACATTTATGAACTTAAGCAAGAGGGGAATTCAAGTACCACACGTTGGAGTTTCAGATTTAAGGCAGATAGTGGGATGACACATTTTACTTATTATCATCCTCCTAACCAGATTACTAATGAATCACTTACTTTGGATAGTCTTAAGATAATTAATTAGGATACGGAAAGTCTGAGCAATACTTGAGTTTGGAAGGATTAATTCATGATCTGTTTTAGGGTGCTTTACACCAAGGCTTTTTCTTTGTAGACAGGAGGTTTGAAGTATCTAACCTTGAATTATTTATAGGCATGATTTGTCTGCTTCAAATTCTGCTGTGAAAAATATTCTTCATGTCATTATTAAAGGATGCTAAAGCTACAAAACATACTAACATAATTACACAAATCCAGGCAAACCAGTCCCCGGCCCAGGAATATATTGTCTTCATTCCTTTTACAGGTAACTCAGTAATAATAGACCTGTTTTTCAATGTTTTATAAAAATCCAATTGAGAAAGAACTCTTCCCTGGTAGTCTGCTCCCATCGTGAGTCCCTCAAGAGTTGTTCTAAGCATTGAGCATCCGTTTTCAACAGCACGGAACATTGATATTTCAGTATGCATGTTTGCTGCTCCTCTGGCTGGTTCGTCTCCAGGAACAATAAGGATGTCCACACCTTTTTTACCTGCTTGTCTTATAAAGCGGTGAAATTCCATCTCGAAACAGATTGGTGAGGCAATTCTCCCATAAGGAGTGTTGATTATTTCGACCATGTTACCTCTGTAAAAACTGGCATTTGGATTTCTTCCTTTGTAATGATCGTATTCGATCTGCCCGTCGGGCCGGATTGCAAGTACATGATTCTGATCAGGCCCTTTGTAATCACCGAGTACAAGCAGGCTGGGGAAAAAGTAAATCTGATTTTCCCTGGCGAAATTCTGCATACGGTTTATTAATGCAGCCTCATCCTCTGCAAACACAACAGCATTGCCACTTGCCCATGAGAGAATTCTGATCCCTGAAGGAATGAGCTTTTCTGAAGTAGCAAACAATTCATCCTGAACCTTAAATGTTAAGGCACGGTATTTTTCTTTCTCCCTGAGCTTATCTGCCTCCGACTTATCATCTTCATATATATAGAACATATTGTCTTCTTCAAAGCCGACTATTACTGATCCAACCTTGACCGTGCCAGAATCCGGAGCAAAGAAAGCCAGGCGGATACTGCCCCACATTACTATCAGAAGGAAAAGTCCTGTGAATACAGTAACAGGGATTTTAACTTTCTTCAGTTCGAATTTTTCTTCCCATAACAAATTGATTATGGAGGCTAACCATCCGACAAGGAAGGAGGGACCCCATATTCCTGTTATTGAAACAAGCTGTATAAGAGGTTTTAGCGAGAACATTGACCCGGTCCAGTGAAGTATGGTCCCTAGTTGTTCAACATATGAGAGGAGGAACTGTATCACAATAAGGGAAGCAGGATATACCATGGTTGAAAGGAGCTGACTGTTGATTTTTCGGTACAGGAGCCGGTCAACAAGGCATGGGATCATTATATAAAGTGTAAAGCTTACAGCAATGAGAATTTTAAATCCCGGTTCCACCTGTTCAGCAAGACCTATGAACCAGATATGTGAAGTCAATAGGATAAATGGGAAAGCCAGCAGGATTCCCCGGGATCCGGGTTGCATCCTGAAATATCTCAGAAAGAATATTGAACCGATCCAGGTTGTGACCGGGAGGTTCCATTTGCCGCCCATAAACAATAGAAAGATGCATCCTAACAGAAGCCAGAGGAAATTTCTCCCAAAATCATTTCTCTCATTTTTCTCCATAATTATCTCATTTAAGATTTATTTATAGCATACTTCAGAGGATAAAAATAGATATGGTTATATCAGATATACAAGATAATTCCCGGAAGCGGGACATTTCATAACCTGAATTGTACTTCTGCGGATGCGGATTGGACAGGGGTCTTATTTATTAAGCCACTCTTTGAAGCCCTGAACCCTTTCACGGCTTACTATAACTTCATGATTGTCAGGCAGGAGTTGCATGATCAGCCGGCGGTTAAAATAGCCTGAAAATTTATTAATAGCTTTAATACTTGCAATGGTATTTCGGTTTACCTGAAAAAACTGTTCAGGATCAAGTAAATCACTCAATTCAGTAATACTGTGTTCTACAATTGATCTTCCCCCTTTCAGTAATCCTGCAAACACCAGTCCATCTTCAGCAAAGAAAAATGCAATTTCATCTGATGAAAGGTATTTGTAATTATTGCCCGACTTTACAAGAAACCTCCGCTTATAGGTTTTCTGACCCGTCGAAATGATTTGATTATACTCTTTAAGATTTACTTTCAGATATGCTTCCTTCGTTCTAATAAATTTGTCAAAAGCCTTTTTTAGATCATCAGAATTCAATGGTTTCAGTAAATAATCAATACTGTTCAACCTGAAGGCATTTAATGCAAATTCGTTATAGGCAGTTATAAATATCACAGGAAGTTTCAAATTCACCTGATCAAAAAGATCAAATGACGTTCCGTCGGTCAGCTGGATATCTGCAAGAATTAGGTCTGGCATCTCAGTATTGTGTATAAACCATTGCATTCCCGTTGCAACCGAATCAATCACTGCAAGTACAGAATATGAGTTATCGTATTGTTTTATAAACCTTATGATCAGATCTGCAGTGCGTTGCTCATCTTCTATAATCAATATCTTCATACTTCAACTGAGTTTGGGAAGTTTTACAACAAAATAATTACCTGATTCCTCTATAAGCACCTCCTTATTGCTTTCCAGGGCATATCTCTTTCTGATATTTTTCAATCCAATACCTGTTGATTCCTGCAACAATTTACGTCTGCTTATATTATTGCGTACAATAATATATTCTTCATCTTCAAGGATCTCAACTACCAACAGGTTCTCCTTTGTAAATACGTTATGTTTCACAGCATTCTCAGCGAGCATCAGAAGTGAGTGAGGGAGTATTCTGCATCCTGATCTGGTTTGTGCCGTCAGTTTCACAATTAAATTGATAAGATCCTGATAACGGATTTTAATCAGGAAATAGTAGGAATCCAGTATTTCAAGCTCTTTTTCAACGATGACAACATTATCGGTATTTGTTTCAAGGATATAACGATAATGTTTCGCCAAATGTGAAATATAAGCAGCTGAAAGTTCAGTATCTTCATAAATCAATGATGACAGTACACTTAAACTGTTAAAGAAGAAGTGAGGATCAACCTGATTTTTAAGCGCTGTATATTGGGCAGTAATACTCTCCTTCTTCTGCTGAGCCGCTGCAACCTCCAATTCTTTCATATTCTTTACTGAAGTAATAAAAATATGAGCTCCATATACCAGTATGAAAAACAATATGAATCCAAAAAGTAATTCGGGATTTATTTTGATTGATTTTAAAATATCAAATGAGCCAAATAAGGCCGGATTTAAAAATGGCACATCATCTGTGCTTACAATTCCGAATAGGTCGTCCATCAAAGCATATCCATAGCTAAAGATCATCGATCCTGCAATGACAAGTAGCAACATGACCATAGTTACTAGAAAAAGCCTGCGGTACCATATTCTCTTGTCCTGTGAATTTCTAACAAGCTTGTTGTAGATCAAGCTGCAGACTTTCCAGAAAAGCATCCAGTAAATAACAAAATATAGGCTGAATACCAGACTTCTTAGGCTTGGTTCAAACGCACCTGAAAATGTCTGATCGCCCTGTTTGAATAGTAAATGAAATATTATTACTACTGAAAGGCGAAGGAAAAAGCTTTGCATATTATTATTCATTGCTGTAAAGCCTTCAGGAATGAAAAACGCTTTTATTTAGCCCAGTCTTTTCCTTCCGCTGTGCGTCTCCAACTGAAATACTCATCGAGGACTTTAAGCGATTCAGCACTCGGAACTGGTCCGATGTGAGGTGTTGGCCCCAAATACATTACCTCAGGATTGGCATCGCTGAAAGCTAGCCACATCGGAACTCCTTTGCCATTAGGGTCGCCATACTTCGCAAAATTAGTCCAGTATGTTCCCATGGCTTCCGAAATTTCAAAGTCAGATTGTGTAGTCTCCGGTTTCGATTTATCGAGTTGCATAAAAACATATGCCACATCCTGACCGTGTGGAGAGCCAAAACCATAACGCGGTGAATCTTTGGGATAATCGGGGTGCTGGTCGAAATAGTAATAGAATACTTTTGATTTTCCCGTCTTGCTTTGAAGTCGTGCCCAGATCCATGTTTGCCAGCCAAAGGCGGCATCGCGAGCCAGATCACGGGCTGTTTTCGGAACCGACGTTTCAGCAGCCGGATAAACTTTTATCAGGTCATCAGCAAACTTACCATACCGGGTTTTTACACCTTCGAAATATTCTTCAGGAGTTTTTTCCCTTGAAAAACTTGCACCTTCGTCGGAATTATAACCCACCAAAATTGGAATATCATTATACTTTCCCGCTTCATATAAAAGGTATTGGTCGTCGGGAATTACAACCCCGTCTACAATTGGCCATGCACCGCCCATGCCCATGCCCATCGGTAGTTTATCGGGTTCTATTTTGCGTAAATCGGCGATAGTAGCAACTCCCACCTTTTGGGCATATTCGATACCGGCCTGTTCAGCTTGTTGAAGTGTTTTCATGTTTTCACCCGGATACGTTGTGAGACGGGTTGGCCCGAACGAACCCCCACTCTGAGAAATGGCACCGTGAAACAAACCCTTTGCCAGCGGCGATGCACATAACATACTCACTGCAATTCCCCCTGCCGATTCTCCAAAGATGGTCACCCTCTCCGGATCGCCTCCAAAAGCAGCAATATTTTTCTGAATCCATTCCAGACCGGCAATCATATCCATTAAACCATAGTTTCCTGAGACTTTATTAGGATTTTCTGAGCTCAACTCAGGATGCGCCAGAAAGCCAAGCTGACCAACCCGATAAGCAATACTGACGAGCACAACGCCTTTCCGGGCAAGGTGTTCGCCATTGTGTACGGGGTCGGATGTTGAGCCAAAACTGAAACCACCGCCGTAGATCCAAACCAGAACAGGGACTTTTTCTTTTCCTGATTTTGCCGGTGTCCAGATGTTCAGATACAGGCAATCTTCGCTTTTTCCAGAAGGCGGATTTCCACCTTGAAAAGCAGCCGGGGCATATTCCGTTGTAATTTTAATCCCATCCCATTTAGGTGCGGGTTGCGGAGCTTTCCAGCGTAAATCGCCCACCGGTGGTGCAGCAAACGGAATTCCCTTGAAAACACGCAGACCATCTTCAATCGTTCCCTGCACTATTCCCTGTTCAACTTTTACCTGATCTGGAGAAAGTGTTGAACAACCGGTCATGATAGCAGCGACTGTTAGCGCTATCGAAAGAATTAATGTGTTCATAGTTGTTTGAGTTATTTGTTTTTCCACAAGGTGGGTAAAAATCGATAATACAACAGGTGCCTCCAGGTAGCCCAATCATGGCCACCATGACCACCCGTATAATATTCATGTTCAATGTTATGTTTTACCAATGCTTCATGCAGAACCAAACACCTTTGTCCCATAGAACCTGTGGCTTCTTCAGTACCCTGACCAACAAAAAGGTAATCTACTTTTTCATTCACTTTTGGGTCGTTTAAAAACTGTGCCAGAGAAGTTTCTGCATTGGTATCACCGGCGCTGAGAATGCCAAAATTGGCAAACAGGTCGAGCGAACGAAAACCGACAAACATGCTGTGACGGCCTCCCATCGACAAACCTGAAATAGCCCTGCCTTTGGGAGACTTTATTGTGCTGTAAGCTTCATCAACCAGCGGAATTACATGATTCCGGAGCTCCTTTTCAAAAATATCAAAAGTCAGTTCGGTATGTTTGGGATGATTCCTATGAATAATCTGGTTGTTAGGGATGGCTATAATCATTGGTACGGCTTTCCCTTCAGCTAACAGATTGTCCATAATAAAATTCACCCTTCCGTCGAACACCCAGTTAGATGGGAGTTCGCCACTTCCTCCCAGCAAATATAAAACCGGATATTTTTCCTTAGGGTTATAACCCGGAGGAGTGTAAACATAAAGTTCACGCTCACCTTTTGTTACTTCCGAATGATAAACATGGCGCGACACAGTTCCATGCCGGACATTTCGTGCATCGTAATATGCCGGCCCGTCGCCATGTACAATCAACTCACTGTAAGGTGGCATAGCTGTAAAAGCAGCGTAGGTATTGCTGGGGTCGGCAATTTGAACGCCATCTACATTAAAATGATAAGCGTACATATCGGGTTTTAGAGGCCCGATGGTCAGTGTCCAAATGCCATCATTGCCTTTTGTAAACGGAATAGGATCTTTGCCCAGGTTATTGGCCGTGTAGATTGCGCCGGTTGGCAAAACAACCTTTTGTGCATTGGGCGCTTTCAACCGAAAAGTAACGGTATGGTCGTCATGCACCTCAGGCGAATTTAGAGGAGCGCTGAAAGGGTTCAGTCCCTCTGTATTCTTTTGCGGATTGAAATCGAGATTGACATTGGCCTGTTGTCCAAAGGTACGACCCGAAATCCAGATTAATCCGACAACAATAATTGCATATTTAATTTTCATTTTCAAAATATTTATAATGAAATAGGTTTATTCCAGAACATCTTACAAATAATTAAAGATATAACAAATTCACAGTTTTACCAACGATAATAAGAGGTAGAACATACCCGCAAGCGCGTTTGGTAAGAGCAATGATGAGCAGGGTTAGACCGGGGCCACAATTCTATATTTTTCATTTAGATTTTGTCTAAATAAGATGGTAGACCAAATAATAGAATTGCCTGAAAGAGAATAAGGTAATTAGACATATCCGTTGATGCAGGAAGAATACTATCTGTTTGATCCAGACAACAAATATTTTTCAGATATCATTGTCAACATTGCGAATGGAATAAAGGAGCTACGGGTTTTAATATTTTCATTCCTTACAAATGCAAGCATTTGACGGATTGAAAATATTAAAGCCCTGGTGCTGGGCACCAAGGCTTTTTCTTTGTAGCGGAGGAAGGATTCGAACCTCCGACCTTTGGGTTATGAGCCCAACGAGCTACCACTGCTCCACCCCGCAATCTGGGTGCAAAGGTAATGCAATGAAAACAATTACCAAAACTATTTAAGAAAAAATAATTGGAGACGGAAGACAGAAGACGGGAGACCGGAGAACGTAATCGGTAATCAGTAATCGGTATTCGGTATTTTAACTTTTAACTTTTAACTTTGAACTTTGAACCAAGAACCATGGTTTCGGTCTTCGGTCTCCGGTCTCCGGTCTTCCGACTCCGGTATTCCGTCTTTGAATTTTAATTACTAAGTTTGCATATCTGTTTTACAATAAACTTAATAATCAAATAACTATGCCAAGGGTATTCAAAGCAACCGAAATAGAGAGAGAGGAAAAAGAGGTCAAACGCGACTATCTCGACAGGCATATGCCTCATGTATTTTGTCCCGATGAAGTAAAACGCGGTGATAAATTTGCAATAAAGGTAAAGCTGGGAGAGGAGTACCCTCATCCCGACGATCACGACCATTTTATAAGTGTAATCCAGCTCTGGAACCGCGAAACACTTCTTGCTGAAGCACGATATACTGCTGGAGTTTACGGAAATAAACCTTCACATTTTGAGATAGATTTCTATATTGTTGCTCCGGAAGTCTCAATGAATCTTTCCGCTATGGCGGTATGCACTAAGCATGGCCTGTGGCAGAGTGAAGATAAACTAGTGAAGGTAGTTGGCTGATCCGCAATCCACGATCCGCAATCCGAAATGTTCTGAATTCTTTAGGATAATTAATGAGATAGGATTATTACCTTTGCAAGCCGATTAGAGTAAAATATATGGCAAAAGAGGATAAAAAAAAGAATAACTGGCGAGATAAATACAGGTTTTCTGTTATCAACGACCATACCTTTGAAGAGGTATGGCGGATAAGGTTAACTCAATACAATGCTTTTCTCCTAATCACATTTCTAGTTGTATTTATCATTGGCGCAACTACTTCACTTATTGCTTTTACAAATCTGAGGGAATTTATTCCGGGTTATCCCGATGTTACAATGCGGCGTAACATACTTATGAGCGCAATCCGTCTTGATTCCCTCGATCGTGAACTCGCTCTGAGAGATAAATATTTCGCCAATCTGAACGCCATTATTTCAGGAAAACAACCTGTGGAACTCTCTTCACTCCAGGATACTTCGAGGAGTTATAATTCAATAAATTTCACTTCTTCTTCTGATGATTCTGCCCTAAGGGCCCGCGTCGAAAATGAAGAAAGGTATAATCTGACTCTCGGACCAGCTCCGGCTGAGCCTGCCTCCAATCTGGCAGGATTGCACTTTTTCCCTCCTGTAAAGGGAATAATATCAGGGAGATATGAGGTAAGGACAAAACATTTTGGTACAGATATTGTCACAAAACCCAAGGCACTTGTTTCAGCCGCCCTTGATGGTACTGTGATTTTTACAGGATGGACCATGGAAACAGGATTTGTCATACAGGTACAGCATCCGAATAACCTGATTTCGATATATAAACACAATGCAAGCCTGCTTAAGGAAACTGGTGATCTGGTAAGAGCAGGAGAAACGATTTCTGTAGTCGGTGATTCTGGTGAACTTTATACTTCCGGACCACATCTTCATTTTGAGATCTGGTATAAAGGCAGCCCTCTCGATCCTGAGAAACATATCTTATTCTGATGATTAATAAGTCGGGTATGCCACAGAGAATTGCATTGCTTGGATCGACCGGGTCAATAGGTACACAATCACTTGATGTTATCTCAAGATTTCCTGAGGAATTCGAAGTTGAAGTGCTTGTTGCCGGTAATAATGTAGATCTCCTGACCGAGCAGGCTCTGCGCTTTCAGCCCGATTCAGTAGTAATTGGAAACAAAGATCACTATCCCCTCCTTAAAGAGAATCTCAGAAATACCAATATAAAGGTCTATACAGGCGAAGATGCAATGGAACAGGTTGTAACATCATCTACTGTTGATACTGTTATCGCCTCAATTGTTGGCTACTCAGGACTGAAACCTACAATCGCCGCCATAAAAGCAGGTAAAAGAATCGCTCTTGCCAATAAGGAGACTCTTGTTGTTGCCGGTGAAATTATCGGCCGTTTGGTAAGAGAATCAGGAAGTATTATTATCCCGGTCGACTCCGAACATTCTGCTATTTTCCAGTGCCTGGTTGGAGAAGCCGGCAATCCGGTTGAGAAAATTACACTTACAGCATCCGGAGGACCTTTTTTTGGCTGGAGTGAAGAGAGACTGAGAAATGTTAAACCTGCTGATGCCCTTAAACATCCTAACTGGGATATGGGACACAAGGTAACAATTGATTCTGCTTCGCTGATGAATAAAGGACTGGAGGTAATTGAAGCAAAATGGCTTTTTGACCTTACTCCTGATCAGATCTCGGTTATCGTACATCCGCAATCTGTTATTCATTCATTTGTACATTTCTCCGACGGTTCTGTTAAAGCTCAGCTTGGAGTACCTGATATGAGAGTACCGATTCTTTATGCACTCTCTTATCCCGACAGGTTGATATCTGATCTTCCACGTCTTCAGTTAAGTGATTATAAATCATTTACTTTTGCAGAACCTGAGACAGAAAAATTCAGAAATCTTAATCTGGCATATAAATCAATTCGGAAAGGTGGCAATTTGCCTTGCATATTAAATGCAGCAAATGAAATTGCAGTCGCTGCTTTTCTTGAAGAAAAAATTGCCTTTCCTGACATGTCTGATGTGGTTGAATATGCCATGGAAAATACCACATGGTCTGCCTCTCCTGATCTTGGATTCCTGCAGGCTACTGATTCCGACGCAAGGGAGAAAGCACATAATTTTATTAATAAACTTTATAGAAAAAGATGATTATACTAATCAAGATCCTTCAGTTTGTTCTGAGCCTTTCAATCCTTGTTATCATACATGAATTAGGGCATTTTACTCTTGCAAAATTATTCAAGACAAGAGTTGAGAAATTCTATCTGTTCTTCGATCCATGGTTTGCACTTTTCAGGTATAAAAGGGGTGAAACAGAATATGGTATAGGATGGTTGCCTCTTGGAGGATATGTAAAGATCTCAGGCATGATTGATGAATCGATGGATAAGGAGCAGATGAAGCAGCCGGCTCAGCCATATGAATTCAGGTCAAAGACCTCATTTCAGAGACTCCTGATAATGACCGGAGGTGTTGTCTTCAACTTCATTCTGGCAATGCTTATTTATGTACTGGTACTTTTTGCATGGGGTGAAACTTATCTTCCAACATCAAGTGTTAAGTATGGTATTGAAACAGACTCAGTTGGATTAGCTATCGGTTTAAGAAACGGAGATAAGATCCTGACAGTTGATAATCAGAAAATTGAAAATTTTATCCAGATCACCTCCGACATAGTATTGAATGACCGGAAGACAATACAGGTTGATCGTAATGGCGAGATAATAAACATTGATATCCCAAAGGAATATATCCCAAAAATGCTGAAGGGAAAAGGTCAAATTGACCCCCGGATCCCTTTCGGTCCTTTTATTGTTTCATCATACGGTAAAGAGTCGCCTGGAAAAGTTGCCGGTGTAGCAATTGGCGATGAGCTTGTTGGACTCGACAGCATTAAGTTTACCTACTATGATGAATTTCAGAAATATCTCGCTGAGCATAAAGACCAACCGGTACTGCTTAATCTTTTACGGAAAGGTGAAGCTGTTAATGTTTCAGTGATGCCAACTGCAGCCGGATTGATTGGTATAAACAGATCTGTATCAATCGATCAGATATTCGAACTTAAAACAATTAAATACGGGTTCTTCCAATCGATACCTGCAGGCATAAATAAAGGATTCAAAACAATAGCTGATTATCTGAAGCAGTTCAAACTCCTCTTTTCAAAAGATACTAAAGCTTATGAATCACTTGGCGGGTTTATTACTATTGGAAATATATTCCCCGGTGAATGGGACTGGCACTCTTTCTGGAATCTTACAGCATTTCTTTCTATCATTCTTGCTGTAATGAATATCCTTCCAATCCCCGCACTGGATGGGGGACATGTGATGTTCTTGCTTTATGAGGTTGTCACAGGGAGGAAGCCAAGTGACAAGTTCCTTGAATATGCCCAGATAGCAGGAATGGTGCTTTTACTTGCATTGTTGCTATTCGCTAATGGTAATGATATTCTGAGACTTATAAAGAATTAAAATAATATTTACTGTAATTTGCATATAAATAAGATATTTATAACTTTGCACAAATTCTAATACATAAAGAGATGGGAAAGCTAGGAATGACCGAGATTATACTGATACTGCTTGTTGTAGTTCTTCTTTTTGGCGGACGTAAAATTCCGGAACTAATGAAGGGTATCGGGCAGGGTATGAAAGAATTCAAAAAGGCTTCTAAGTACGATCCTGCTACTGAGGATAATAAAGAAGCAGCAGAAAAGGACAAATTCTAGTGTTATAATATTAACAGTAAACCTGCATGGAAATGCAGGTTTTTTTGTTTTTGCCCCTTTGCCTCCCTGTCTTAATTGCCCCCCACCCCCCCTGAAGGGGGGCTATATTTCAATATAATCTTGTAATTTGTTTAAGAAGAGAGCATTAGCCCCCCTTTAGGGGGGTTGGGGGGCGGTCAGGGGGGAGAAAAGTTTCATATTTCTGGTTCCTTCTCCCCGGTACAAAACCAGCTTCTTTAATTACCTCCTGCATCTCTTTGGCATTAAACCTGTTTGATGCACCGGCAGCGCTTACGACATTCTCTTCTATCATAATAGATCCGAGATCGTTTGCCCCTGAATGAAGCGAAAGCATTCCAATCTCTTTACCAACTGTAAGTATTGATGCCTGAATGTTTTTAATGTTGTTTAGTATAATCCTGCTGATTGCGATCATCCTTAAATAATCGGGTCCTGTGTAACTGCTTCTTACTCCGTGTTTTTGCATTAGTACAGTACCTTCATCCTGGAAAGGCCAGGGAATAAAAGTGACAAATCCATAATTTCCAGCAGGTTTTCTGTCCTGAAGATCCCTTAGGAGTATTAGGTGCTCAATTCTCTCCTCAATAGTTTCAATGTGCCCGTACATCATTGTTGCAGAGGTAGGGAGGTTCAGGATATGAGCTTCCCTCATAACTCCAAGCCATTCCTGGGTGGCAGCCTTGGCAGGTGATACGATTTGTCTTACCCTGTCTGACAGTATTTCTGCACCTGCTCCGGGAAGGCTGTCAAGTCCGGCTTCAATAAGTTTTTCGAGAACCTCAGAAAAGGTTATCTTCTCTTTCCGGGCCAGATAAACAATTTCAGGGGGGCCTAATGCATGTAGTTTAAGAGCAGGGTATAATCTCTTAAGATTACTAAAAAGATCTGTATAGAAACTTAGTCCAAGCTCCGGATTCATGCCTCCCTGAAGAAGCAGCTGATCACCGCCCAGGGAATACATCTCGTCAATCTTGCTTATGTATTCTTCAGTGGTAGTCACATATCCGTCAACTGAATTTTTCTTTCTGCAGAAATTGCAGAAAGTACACTGCGAAAAACAGATGTTAGTAAGATTCACATTTCTGTCGATCATCCAGCCGACTACATTTCCGGGTACATGTTTTTGCCTCAGCTCATTGGCTATGAACATCAGATCTTCAACCGGGGCTTCCGTAAACAGTCTTACTCCTTCTTCCTTTGTCAGCGAAGTAAGGTTGAGTGCCTTGTTATATAGTTGTTCTAAAAGCATAGTAATAAACAATTTATATTAATCCTTGTTCATGCTTGTGAAATACTGTCAGCTACCGGATTAATAACTGCAAAGGTAGCGCTTTGAAAACGAAACAATCAATTTTTTAATTAACTTTACATCCTTTAAAACTGAGGCAGAAAAAAATGAAACCTGAAATTCTTAAGATATCTCAAATCTCAGCAGATCAATCAGTTGTTTGTATTATTGGAAATGATACCATTCCTGACAGATTAGCTCTTGGCAAATCTGAAAAGGAGTACACCAAAAAGCAATTGAAATCAAAAGAAGATTGTATTTATATCAATTCCTACAGTAAATATACTTGCATAATTCGACTAAAGGAAGGTGTCAGTCAGCACAAAGTCAGGGAAGAACTCCGTAAAGCTGCTTATAAACTCAGGAAGAAGATCAAAAGCAGTGATCATTCTGAACTGGTTATTACTTCAGAGAAAGCATATAAAGGTGCTGTTGAAGATTTTGCCGAAGGCCTCCTGCTCAGTCTCTATTCATTCGATAAATACAAGACTAAAAAAGAGGATGGGAAAAAGGAGAATACCCTAAAGAAAATTCTTCTTCATGGCGCTATTGCAGATAAAGATATTAAATGGCTCGTTGAGCTGACAAATGCAGTATATTTTTCCCGTGATCTTATTAATGAACCTGTAAATCACCTTAACGCTCCCGCCCTTGCTGAGGAGATAAGAAAATCGGGTGAAGCTGGCGGTTTCAGTGTTGAAATACTTACAAAAGGCAAGATAGAAGCTCTCAAAATGGGAGGTCTTCTGGCTGTAAATAAAGGGAGTGTTGACCCTCCTGTCTTCTGCATTCTTGAATGGA
Organism: Bacteroidales bacterium; assembly: GCA_016709865.1. Classification (NCBI taxonomy): domain Bacteria; kingdom Pseudomonadati; phylum Bacteroidota; class Bacteroidia; order Bacteroidales; species Bacteroidales bacterium. The sequence goes on along the minus strand of JADJLX010000006.1, from coordinate 346,314 downwards.
AACCCGCAAATGCCCTGAATAAGAATCCTATTGTTCTTGTTGGAAAAGGTATAGTTTACGACACCGGCGGACTAAATATCAAAACCGGAGAATTTATGGCAGGGATGAATGGTGATATGGCAGGTGCTGCAACAGTCACAGGTGTTTTATATACCCTTGCAAAAACAGGTATTCCGCTATATGTAATAGGACTGGTTCCTTCCACAGATAATCGTCCCGGCGGAAATGCCTATACCCAGGGTGATATTATAACAATGTACAATAAAACCACTGTTGAAGTTGGAAACACCGACGCTGAGGGCAGAATAATACTTGCAGATGCCATAAGTTATGCTTCGAAGTATAAACCGGAACTTATTATAGACATTGCCACTCTTACCGGTTCTGCGGCGATGACATTTGGAAATCAGGCAATTGCTGTAATGACCAATGCCGACAGAAAGTATATAAACATGCTTTCAGAGTGTGGTAACGATGTGTATGAAAGAATCGCTGAGTTGCCTTTCTGGGAAGAATACGGTGATCTCCTGAAATCCGATGTTGCTGATATTAAAAACATTGGCGGACGTGAAGCAGGTGCAATAACTGCTGGAAAATTCCTCGAGAAGTTTGCCGAGTTTCCTTTGATACATATGGATATTGCAGGGACTGAAATGCTCAAGAAGGATGATTTTTACAGGCTGAAAAACGGTCCTGCTTCAGGTTTGAGATTGCTTGCGACATTTTTGAAAAGACTTGCAGCCGGGTATTCTGCAAAAAAATAATTATTTATGGAAAAGAAAACAATATTAGCCGGTATCTCCCATGGAGATATTAACGGTATCGGATATGAAGTAATAATTAAGGCTCTTTCTGATCCGATGATCAATGATATCTGTACTCCAATCGTTTACGGGTCACCAAAAGTAGCTGCCTATCACCGGAAAGCTTTAAATGTTAATAATTTCACATTCAATAACATAAGAACTCCTGAAGAGGCTCATCTGAAAAAGGCAAATATGATAAACTGCCTCGATGATAATATTCGGGTTGAACTTGGGAAATCAACACAGCAGGGAGGTGAAGCAGCTCTTATCTCAATCGAAAAAGCTGTTGATGATCTTAAAAACGGAAAGATCGATGTTCTTATCACTGCACCAATTGACAAGCACAATGTACAGTCTGCCACTTTTAACTTCGCCGGACATACTGAATATCTGAAATCGAAGGCCGGTTCTGAGGAGGCACTTATGTTTATGATAAGCGAGAGTATGCGGATAGGATTCGCTACAGGTCATGCTCCGCTTAAGGATGTTTCAGAGATGATTACTGTTGAAACACTCCTGCGCAAGATCAGACTAATGAATCATTCACTGATACTCGATTTTGGCATACGCAGACCCCGAATTGCGGTTCTTGGACTCAATCCACACGCCGGCGATAATTCATTACTTGGTTCAGAGGAAGCAGAAATTATCATTCCGGCAATTGGAAAAGCCCAGAAGGAAGGTATTCTTACATTTGGCCCATTCCCGGCAGACGGATTCTTTGGTGCAGGGTCATTCGCAAAATTCGATGGAATTCTTGCTATGTATCACGATCAGGGACTTACCCCCTTCAAGGCGTTATCGTTTGATTCCGGTGTGAATTTTACTGCTGGTCTGCCTTTTATCAGAACATCACCCGTTCATGGAACCGCATTTGCAATTGCAGGCAAAGGAGAGGCATCTGAAAACTCATTCCGTCAGGCTATTTATCTGGCATGCGACATTTTCAGAAACAGACAGCTGTATGCGGAGATAAGCAAGAATCCTTTAAAACATCAGGACATAGAATTTCACAGCGACCGTATTGATGAACTTCCTCCCGATATCTTTAACGCAGAGCAGTAACCATGATAGAATATATTAAAGGACATATTACCCAGAACACGCCAACATTTGTGATTATTGAGACCGGTGGAATCGGTTATCTGGTAAATATCTCGATAAATACTTTTTCTCTGATTGAGGGTAAAACTGAGTATAAAATCCTTATACATGAAGTGATCAGAGAAGATGCCCATCAGCTTTTTGGTTTTGCTGATTCCGGTGAAAGGGAAATATTCAGGTTACTTATTTCAGTATCCGGCGTTGGAGCTAACACTGCAAGAATGATGCTTTCCTCACTTAGTCCGGGTGAAATTGAAAAGGCAATAGCTTCATCTGATGTGCATGTTCTTCAGGGAGTAAAAGGGATTGGCCTAAAAACTGCCCAGAGGATAATTGTTGACCTGAAAGACAAAATTGGCAAACATGCAGGAAGCGGTGAAATATTTACCCTCACAGACAATACAAACAGGGAAGAAGCGTTATCTGCTTTAGTAATGCTTGGATTTGCCAAAAGTGCTGTCGCAAAGGTTCTTGACAAGATTGTCAGGGAGGAAAAAAGCCTGACTGTTGAGGACATGATAAAGAGAGCGCTTAAAAACTTGTAATTCAGAACATAAGCCGGATTGGGATCAGGGATATCATATAAAAATCTTCTGGTATTTTTGTATCTTGTACTTTTAGCTTCTTTTTTCCTTACCACAGAAGCAAGGAGTCAGGCTACATCTCAAAATACTGTTCCGGCCGATACCGCCCGCCGGTCACCGCTCAGACTAAAAGAGGATACAGGTATACCCTGGGATTCAAAACAGAGGGCTCCTCTTTTTCTCAACAACCCATCAAACCTTAAATCAACAGTTGTTTACGATCCTGAAAAGAATGAGTATGTCCTTTATAAAAAGATAGGTTCTTATAATTACCGTACACCAGTTTTCATGACACCTGAAGAATTCAGAAAATATGAATACGAGAAGGCTATGCGCGATTACTGGGAATCACGAATTACAGGAGATGAATCGGGATTCAGGTCAGCACTGATACCCCAGATAGAGTTTGGAGGTGCAGCATTTGACAAGATCTTCGGAAGTAACACTATCAACATAATTCCTCAGGGTTCAGCAGAACTTATTTTTGGTATTAATATCTCCCGTACACAGAATCCAACACTTTCTGAAAAACTCAGGACAATTCCAACTTTCGATTTCAAGGAGAAGATCCAGATGAATGTCACCGGAACAATAGGTGATAAGATGCAGCTCGGTGTAAATTACAACACCGATGCAATGTTTGAGTTTGAGAACAGAACCAAACTGCAGTATGCCGGCAAGGAGGATGAGATACTCAGAAAAATAGAGGCAGGAGATGTAACCCTTCCTCTTACAGGAACACTTATAACCGGAAGTTACAGTCTATTCGGTTTAAAGACAGAAATGCAATTTGGTAAACTTACAGTGACTACTGTTCTGTCGCAGCAAAAAGGTGAATCTTCGGTAATTGAGGTTAAAGGTGGTGCTCAACTGACAGATTATGAGATCTTTGCAGATGAATACGAGGCTAACAGACACTTTTTCCTTTCTCAGTATTTCAGGGATACATATGATGATGCACTAAAGAATCTTCCTGTTGTAAGCTCTGGTGTCAATATTGAAAGGATAGAAGTCTGGGTTACTAATAAATCAAGCCGTTTTGAAGAGGCAAGCAACAGGAATATTGTCGCTTTTATGGACCTTGCCGAAAATGGAAGTCATATCTTCAATAATATTCCTGCATTTCAGCAGAGTTCCGGCGGAATGATCTATCCTCAGAACAGCACCAACCAGCTTTACGATCAGCTTACCACTTCTTACGGAATGATTCGTGATGTTGATCAGGTAACAAATGCATTTGATCCACTTTATCCCAATTTCCAGATAGGCCGCGACTTTGAGAAAATAGAAAATGCAAGGAAGCTTAATGAAAGAGAATTCTATTTTAACCGGCAGCTGGGTTATATTTCACTGAATACGGCACTTAATACCGATGAAGTTCTTGCTGTTGCTTATGAATATACTCTGGGCGGTCAGTTGTTTAAAGTAGGTGAATTCTCAACCGATGGAATAAGTGCCCCGCAGACACTCATTCTGAAGCTTATCAAAGGAACGACTCTGAGCCCCAAACTTCCTACCTGGGACCTGATGATGAAAAACGTCTATTCTCTCGGTTCAGGAAAACTTGAGAAGAAAGATTTTGAGATGAATGTGCTCTACCAGGATGACAAGACAGGTAACTCAATTAATTACCTGCCTGAGGGCAAGCTGGCTGATCAGATACTTTTGCAGGTTATGGGCCTTGATAATCTTAATTCCCAGCTCGACAGGGAGCCTGACGGCTTTTTCGATTTTATCAGCGACGTTACAGTTGTGATCGACAGGGGAAAAATTGTATTCCCTGTTATTGAACCTTTCGGTAATCATTTAAGGCGCAAGATTGCTGATCCTGTGGTAGCGGCAAAATATGTCTTCCAGGAACTTTATGATTCAACCCAGACAGTTGCGAGGCAGATGGCTGAAAAGAATAAATTCAAGATTACCGGGCAATACTCTTCCGAATCGGGTTCAGAGATAAGGCTTAATGCTGCAAGTATTCCCCAGGGAGCCGTTAAAGTTACTGCAGGAGGAGTTCCCCTTACTGAGAATACCGATTATACTGTCGATTATAATATGGGAACTGTTCGTATCATTAACAGTGCACTTATTGAATCACAGACACCAATTCAGGTTTCACTTGAAAGTAACCAGTTCTTTGGGTTCCAGACCAAGACTCTTGTTGGTACACATCTCGACTACAGGGTTTCAGATAATTTCGATATTGGAGGTACAATACTTCATCTTACAGAACGACCATATACCCAAAAGGTAAATTTCGGAGAGGAACCGATTTCAAATACAATCTGGGGCTTAAATACCTCATATAAATCTGAATCACAACTTCTCACAAAGATCATTGATAAGATCCCGCTGCTCGATACAAAGACACCTTCCACATTTTCATTCTTTGGAGAATTTGCAAACCTTGTCCCGGGTCACTCAAAAGCAATCTCAAGTGCAGGCAACTCATATATTGATGATTTTGAGGCAAGTGAAATACCGTTGGATCTTAAGTCCTTTAATGCCTGGACCCTTGCCAGTATTCCTCAGGGACAGGATCAGTTTTTTCCTGAAGCGAGGTTTAACAATAACCTTGTAAGCGGCTTTAACAGAGCAAAACTTGCCTGGTATGTGATTGATCCTTTGTTTCTCAGAAATGGATCATCAACACCAGATCATATCAAACAAAATGATACTGAACAGTCGAGTCATTTTGTCAGGGAGGTTTATGAAAATGAGATATTTCCATACAGGGAAAGTCCAAGCGGGATCCCAACCAATATAACAGTACTTAACCTGGCCTATTACCCTGAGGAGAGAGGCCCGAATAATTATGATACAGATCCTGGACCATATTCTGAAGGTTTGAGCCCTGACGGTAAACTGAATGATCCGAAATCAAGGTGGGGCGGAATTATGAGGGAGGTTCTTACAAGTGATTTTGAAACGGCAAATATTCAGTACGTGAAATTCTGGGTAATGGATCCGTTTGTAAATGATCCTGCTCACGAGGGAGGAGATCTGTATATAAACCTTGGTAATGTCTCTGAAGATATTCTCCGCGACTCACGGAAGAGTTTTGAGAACGGACTGCCCGGTTCGCCTGTTGCCAAAAATATTGATACAACAGCATGGGGACGTGTTCCAACAGTGCAGGCAGTCGTTCATGCATTTGACAATGCTCCGGAATCGAGACGATATCAGGATGTGGGACTTGATGGTTTAAGCAATGCTGATGAACAGACTTTCTTTGATGCTTATCTCCAGAAGTCGTTGCTTATTACCACCCCCGAAGCCTACCAGGAGATACTTAATGACCCTTCTGCAGATGATTTTCATTATTTCAGAGGGGGAGATTATGATCAGCAAAGGTTAGGGATCCTTGAAAGGTATAAGAAGTATAACGGTCAGGAGAGGAATTCGCCTACCTCGGAGATGTCAACGGAATCATATCCGACATCGGGCTCCACACTTCCCGATATGGAAGACATCAACCGCGATAATACACTTAGTGAAACTGAAAGCTATTATCAGTACAGGGTAAGTATGAGGCCGGGCGATATAAAAGTAGGATCAAACTATGTTGTTGATGAGATAGAGTATGAAGCTACATTTGCCAACGGAACAAAATCCAAGGTAAAATGGTATCAGTTCAAGGTGCCTATTACCGATTATCAGAAAGTTGTCGGTCCGATAAAGGACTTTAAATCAATCCGCTTCATGAGGGTTTATCTGAAGAATTTCAATAAACCGGTTATAATGCGATTTGCAAAACTCGATCTTGTAAGAGCTGAGTGGAGAAAATATAACATTTCATTCATGGAGGGCGGAGAACGCGTAACTGTACCTGAAGCTACTGATGGTTCATTTGAGATAAGCTCGGTAAGTATTGAGGAGAACTCGGGAAAGATCCCTGTGAATTATGTTCTCCCGCCAGGATTTGACAGGATAACTGATCCTCAGAATCCGCAGTTGAGGCAGCTGAATGAACAGGCTATGGTTCTCAGAATTCAGAATCTTGAAGACGGAGATGCCAGGGCTGCTTTCAGAAATGTAAATCTCGACATAAGGCAATACAGGCGGCTTCGTATGGAAGTACATGCTGAGGCTATGATAGGACAGCCTCTTCAGGATAACGAGCTGACGGCCTTTGTCAGGATAGGATCCGATTATAAAGGCAACTTTTATGAATATGAGATTCCTTTGAAGCTTACTCTTCCAGGCCGGTATGATAATAACTCTGATAAGGAGAGGACGGAAGTATGGCCCGTGGAGAATCAATTTGATATTGACCTTTCTGTTCTTCAGGATGCCAAGCAGGAACGAAACAGGCAGATGCAGGAACCGGGTTCTTCCTTAAGTGTATCAGATGTATTTGTTTATTCTCATGAAAATGCAAGAGTCTCTGTTTCCGGTAATCCTAACCTGAGCAATGTCAGGGTAATTATGATAGGAGTACGAAATCCAATCAAAACAAGGAACCAGACAGTTGATGACGGAAATCCAAAGTATGGTGAAGTGTGGGTGAATGAATTGCGTCTCAGCGACTTTGTTGAAAACGGAGGATGGGCAGCAAACGCACATATGCAGGCCAGACTGGCTGATCTGGGGACAGTAGATATGGTTGGCCAGACAAGTACTCCCGGTTGGGGAAGTATTGAGAAAAAGGTAAATGAGAGAAGCAAGGAACAGATCTCAAAGTATGATCTTTCTTCAAGTGTGGAACTCGGGAAGTTTTTCCCTGAGAAGATTGGTGTAAGGCTGCCGGTATACATTGGATACTCCGAGACAAGAATCAAACCACAGTATAATCCTCTCGATCCGGATATACCTCTGCAGGATGCACTTGATGCCGCTAAGAACAAGACAGTAAGGGATTCTATAAGAGCTATTTCTGAAGATTTTGCCCGGCGAAAGACAATCACTGTCAGTAATGCAGGAATCACTAAAAGAGGAGAGAAGCCTCATGCCTGGGACCCGGCAAACCTTAGTGTAAACTACACCTATAATGAGATTTACAGAAGTAACACCAAGACTGAAATTGATGTCGAAAAGAATTACAGGGGCGGGATAAATTATGATTATGAGGCGCAGCCAAAAAATCTTATGCCTTTTAAGAATGTACAGATTTTAAATTCTCCGGTATTCAGAATAGTTAAAGACTTCAACTTTTATGTGTTTCCAAAGAGCTTGTCATTCCGTACAGATCTGAACAGGTTTTATAATGAAGTAAAAACCAGGAACATAAATAATCCTTATCTGAAGGTAAAACCATCCTTCAGAAAAGATTTTGAATGGACCCGGATTTACGATTTCAAATATGATGTAACAAGGCAGCTGAAGTTCGATTTTACTGCTAACAATATTGCCCGTATTGATGAACCATTCGGCGGAGTGGATAAGCGCAGGTACGGGAATACCTATGAAAACTGGCGTGATTCAGTTATGGTTAATCTCAGGAATTTCGGAAGGACAACAACATATAATCACTTTATAAATGTAACCTATACTATCCCGATAAACAAACTGCCATTGCTTACCTGGGTCAATGCCAATGCCCGGTATGGTGCAGATTATACCTGGCTGGCAGGTCCGGTTTTCCCCGACAGTATGAATATCAACCTTGGTAATTCTATTAAGAACCATAATGAGCTTACCCTTACAGCAATGGCTAACCTTTCTACTCTTTATGGTAAGTCAAAATTCCTGAAAAACATTGAAAACAACACTCGTCCGGAAGCCGCTCAGCGTATGAAGGCCGAGATGAAGACTGTTATCTATGCGAAAGATAACATAAGCTTCAAACCAAATGTACCGAGGGCAATTAATCACAACCTCAAATCAAGGGATGTCAAGGTGAGGGTATTTGACAAGAATGGAGTAGAGGTGAAGGGTAAGATGGTTATTATCAGCGATAACAGGGTTAACTTTACTGCTGATGAACAGGCTGATGGTGCAAGGGTGACAGTTGAAGGTAAGGTACCAAAGACACGCAATCCGGTTATAGTAGTTGGAGAATACATGATCAGAGCAATGATGGGAGTAAGGTCCGTAAGTCTTACCTATACTTCAGCACAGGGGCAGTTCCTTCCCGGATACACACCGGGTACGAAATACCTTGGGATGTCGGGCAGCAATAACATGATGGCCCCTGGCTGGCCTTTTATTCTTGGCTACAGCGACAGAGACTTCTTTGATAATGCTGTTACAAAAGGATGGCTGTCAACTGATACTTTGCTGAATACACCGGCCTTATTCAATGATAAAATTGACATATCGGCACGTGCACAGGTAGAACCTTTCCCCGGAATGAGGATTGATATTAATGCTGACCGTCGCACTTTGGAAAATGTAAGTTCTTATTATATAGCAGATTATAATGGTAATTTCCCCGACAGCACCCGCAACAGGGTAATCTCCGGTAACTTCTCGATCTCTGTTATTTCGTGGGGAACCGCTTTTGAAAAGATCTCAAAATCGAATGACTATGTGTCACCAACTTTTGAGGCTTTTAAGAGCAATGCGGTGATAATATCTGAAAGAAGGGCAGACGAAAGGCAGAAAATAGACCCGGGTTATGATCCTGACACTGATCCAATAACAGGGTTGCCGGTTGACGGGCCATTTAAGAGCGGGTACGGACAGACTTCAAGGGAAGTTCTGATACCGGCATTTCTGGCAGCATACACAAAATCGGATCCGGGAAAGATTGGACTTGATCCGTTCCCGTCTGTATTAAGAATGATGCCGAACTGGCGAATCAATTTTGACGGATTATCAAAATTTGAGTTTATTCAGAGGACCTTCCGTTCAGTTAATCTGATGCATCAGTACAGGAGTACCTACCAGATCGGTTCATATACCACAAACATGAACTATGGGGCTGATGGAGATGGTATTAGCAGAATACGTGATTTGCAGAATAACTATATACAACAGTATGAGATAAATGTTGTGACAATCAGCGAACAGTTCAGTCCGATGATAAATGTCGACCTTAACTGGAAAAACAGTATGACAACCAGATTTGAATGGAAAAAGTCGCGTACTGTTTCACTTAACCTGACAAGCAACCAGATAGCTGATGCCAGAATTAATGAATTGATATTCGGTGCAGGCTACAGATTTGATAATGTCCAGATCATTCTCAAAACAGGAGGAGGTCAGAGAGCTCTGAAAAGCGATCTTAATCTGAGACTCGATTTCTCTGTAAGGGATAACAAAACACTGGCACGTAAACTTGTAGAAAATGTCAATCAGCCTGTTGTTGGGCAAAAAGTTTTTACAATTGGGACAACTGCAGACTATGTTCTGAGCGACAGGTTTAACCTTCAGATCTTTGCTGACCACACAATGAATAATCCATTTGTGGCCAGTACATTCCCGACTTCAAACACCAATTTCGGATTCAGTCTTAAGTTTACACTCGTTCAATAGAAGACAGATTGTATCCCTGCATTCAAAAAAAGACATTTATCATCTTGGATAAATAAAAAAAACTCTATTTTTGGCTTGCTGAATCAAAGGCGCAAAACATATTTTATCATCTAAAATCATAATAAAATGAACGTTCCCGGAAATTTATTGTACACCAAAGACCATGAATGGCTTCGCGTTGAAGGAAATATGGGTTATATAGGCGTAACTGACTTTGCTCAGGGAGAACTGGGTGACATCGTTTTTATTGAGATAGAAACTGTCGGGGAAACTCTCGCAAAAGAAGAAGTTTTCGGTACTATTGAAGCAGTAAAGACTGTTTCAGACATGTTTATGCCGGTGAGCGGAGAGATTCTTGAAGTGAATCCTGTTCTCGAAGAGACTCCGGATGTTGTAAATAAAGACCCTTATGGCAACGGGTGGATGGTAAAAATAAAGATCACTAATCCGTCAGAGGTTAATGATCTTCTTTCAGCTGAAAAGTATACAGCTTTATTATAGAGTCTGTTTTACTTCAAATTCCTGATATCCTTCAACTACGTCACCGATTTTTATGTCGTTGAAATTGTGAATGTTTAATCCGCATTCGTAACCACCGACAACCTCTTTCACATCATCCTTGAATCGTTTGAGTGATCCGAGTTCGCCTGTGTAGATTACAATACCATCGCGTATTATTCTTACCCTGGTATTTCTTGTAATCTTCCCTTCCTTAACATAGCAGCCAGCAACTGTACCCACTTTGGTTACTTTGAATACTTCACGTATCTCGAGAGTAGCTACAATCTCTTCTCTCATTTCAGGCATAAGCATACCTTCCATAGCAGATCTGATCTCTTCAATAGCGTTATAGATAATTGAATAGAGTCTTACATCTATCTCTTCTTTTTCTGCCAGTTTTCTTGCACTTAATGACGGTCTCACCTGGAATCCGACAATAATAGCGTTAGAAGCTGCAGCAAGCAGTACGTCTGATTCAGAGATCTGTCCAACAGCCTTGTGAATAATATTAAGTTGTATTTTTGGCGTTGAAAGTTTGATAAGAGAATCACTTAAAGCTTCAACAGATCCGTCAACATCACCTTTTACAATAATATTAAGTTCCTGGAAGTTACCGATAGCAATTCTACGGCCTATTTCGTCAAGTGTAATATGTTTCTGAGTACGTAATCCCTGTTCTCTCTGAAGCTGAGCTCTCTTGGTCGCAATGTCTTTTGCTTCACGGTCGCTCTCCATCACATTGAATTTGTCCCCGGCCTGAGGTGCACCATTAAGACCTAAAATAAGAGTAGGGGTAGCCGGACCAACTTCTTCGACCCTGTGACCGCGTTCGTTGTACATAGCTTTAACATGTCCGTAGCAGCTTCCTGCCAGAACAATATCACCTATTCTTAATGTACCTGCCTTTACAAGCACTGTAACTGTAAATCCTCTTCCTTTATCAAGCGAAGATTCAATTACAGTTCCGATTGCCGGTTTGTCAGGATTAGCCTTAAGCTCAAGCATTTCAGCCTCCAGAAGAATCTTATCTAGAAGGATGTCAATGTTAAGTCCGGTCTTTGCCGAGATCTCCTGAGACTGATACTTACCTCCCCAGTCTTCTACCAGGTAGTTCATTCCGGCGAGTGTCTCCTTAATTTTTTCAGGATTTGATGTTGGCTTATCTATCTTGTTTATTGCAAAAATAATTGGGACACCTGCTGCAGAAGCGTGATTGATAGCTTCTTTTGTCTGTGGCATTATACCGTCATCAGCAGCAACAACAATTATAGCGATATCGGTAATCTGTGCACCGCGGGCACGCATGGCAGTAAATGCTTCGTGACCAGGTGTATCGAGGAATGTTATCTGACGTCCATCTGGCAGGATTACACCGTATGCCCCGATATGCTGGGTAATACCTCCGGCTTCACCTGCAATTACGTTTGCATTTCTGATATAGTCGAGAAGTTTTGTTTTACCATGGTCAACGTGACCCATAACAGTAACAATAGGCGGTCTCGGTTTGAGATCTTCCTCGTCATCTTCCTCCTCTTTTACAGCTTCCTGCAATTCAGCACTCACAAATTCAACCTTGAAACCGAATTCATCAGCAAGAAGAGCCATGGTTTCAGCATCAAGACGCTGGTTGATAGAAACAAACAGGCCAAGACTCATACATGTTGATATGATTTCGGTTACAGCAATATTCATCATCGAGGCCAGCTCGTTTACTGATACAAACTCTGTAACTTTAAGAATATTCTTGTCGAGTTCGAGCTTGTCAGCTACCTCCTGGTGTTTCTGACTTATGGCTTCTCTCTTTTCCCTTCTGTATCTCGATCCCTTTGATTTTCCTTTTGTAGTTAAGCGTGCAAGTGTTTCTTTAATCTGCTTCTGAACTTCTTCCTCATTGACATCTGCTCTGATAGGTCTCTTTTTAACGACTTTTTTTGCACCTGGTTTGATGTCTTTCTTTTCAGTAATAACAGGTTTAACAACAGGCTTAACCTCCTGCTCTTTGAGGATTCTCTTTCTTCTTTTCTTTCTTCTGAAATCTGAATCTCCGCCAACTCTGACAGGCTGGAAAGGAGTTGATTTTTTCTTCTCTTCAACCGGAAGATCAATTCTTCCGACTACTCTTGGCCCTTCAAGTTTTTTAAAGTCTGTCTTATAAAGAGCGACTATATCCTCTTCAGGTTCCGGGATAAGAATGTCTTCAATTATATCATCGATTGTCGCTTCCTCAGCTACAGGTTCGGGAACAACTTCTTTTACAACTGCAGGCTCTTTCTTCTTCTCCTTAACAGGTTCCTCTTTTGATGGCTGAGTTTTTTCAGCAACTTTTTCCTTTTCCTTCTCCTTTGCCTTTTCTTTTGGTTTCTCTTTAGATTCCTCTTTTCTTGAAGGCTTTGTCTCTTTTGACAGAGAATCGAGATCAATTTTCCCGACTATATGGAGATCAATATTTGATTTTACTTTCTTTTCTGCAACAGGCTCCTCAGGAGGAGTCTCTTTAACAGGAGCGGCTTTCTTCTTCTCAACTGTTTTTGTTTCAGATTTCGGCTCTTCACTCTTTTTGACAGGCTCTTCTTTTGGTGCTGCAGGTTTTTCAGCAACCGGTGGTTTCATTGTCTTTTCAAGATCAATTTTACCAACAAGTTTGATATCAGGTTTTTTGATCTCTGTTCTGATATCAACAGTAGTCTTTGTCCCTGAAGAATCTTTAACAAGAATATCTTCATCTTTCTCGGTGTCTTCTGATTCGCCTTTCTCAGAAAAGTCTTCAATTGAAACAGACTCTTTTTTTCTGTGAAGATCTTTCAGGATAAGTTTTTCAGACTCTTTCTTTACACTGATATCTGTACTATACTCTTTAACAAGCAGAATGTAAGCTTCATGCGGAAGTTTAGTATTTGGATTGGGATCAAGATCAAACCCTTTCTTGTGCAGAAATTCCACAATAGTGGATATTCCCACATTAAATTCGCGGGCTGCTTTACTTAATCTTGTAACCTTAATATCCTCTGTCATAAATATGCCTTGCCTTTATTAAAACTTGTAAGATAACCTGTATTATGGTTGATATATAGCTTTTATTCAAATTCGGCTCTGAGTATGTTAACTACTTCCTTAACAGTCTCCTCTTCAAGGTCAGTACGTTTAACAAGATCGCTTATAGAAAGGTTCAGAACGCTTCTTGCTGTATCGCAGCCGATAGCTTTAAGTTCCTCTATGATCCAGTCTTCTATTTCATCGCCAAATTCTTCAAGATTAACATCTTCCTCATCTTCGCCACCCGGCTCTCTGTATACATCAATCTCATATCCGGTAAGCTGGCTTGCGAGTTTAATGTTAAGTCCACCTTTACCGATTGCCAGCGAAACTTCGTTTGGCTTGAGATAGATATTTGCTCTCATTGTAACCTCATCAATTTTGATTGAGGTGATTTTTGCAGGGCTGAGGGCACGCTGAATGAAAAGCTGATTGTTTGATGTATAATTAATTACATCGATATTCTCGTTTCTCAGTTCCCTTACAATGCCGTGAATCCTTGATCCTTTCATACCTACACATGCTCCGACAGGGTCGATTCTTTCGTCGTAAGATTCAACAGCTACTTTAGCACGTTCGCCAGGAACCCTGACAATCTTTTTGATTGTTATAAGGCCATCAAAGATCTCAGGGACTTCAAGTTCGAACAATCTTTCTAGGAAGACAGGCGATGTGCGGCTGAGTATAATGAAAGGAGTATTGTTCCTCATTTCAACCTTAATAACAACTGCCCTTATTGAGTCACCCTTACGGAAATGATCTGAAGGAATCTGTTCGCTTTTGGGAAGAATGAGCTCATTCCCGTCATCATCAAGCACGAGAATTTCTCTTTTCCAGACCTGGTAAACCTCACCGGTAACTATCTCACCGATACGGTCTTTGTATTTAATGTAGATATTATTCTTTTCAAGGTCAAGAATTCTGGCGGTCAGATTCTGCCTGAGCGATAAAATAGCCCTTCTTCCGAAGTCAAGAAATTTTACTTCATCAGAGACCTCTTCGCCAACTTCATAATCCTCATCAATCATCTTGGCTTTTGAAAGAGGTATCTGTATAACAGGATCGGTTAATTCATCATCCTCAACCACAACCCTGTTTCTCCATATTTCGAAGTCACCTTTATCGATATTGACAATGATGTCAAAATTGTCTGCCGAACCGTACCTTTTTGCCAGCATACTCCTGAAAACATCCTCAAGAACGCTCATCATTGTTGGGCGGTCAATGTTCTTCAGCTCTTTGAACTCAGAAAAGGTGTCGATCAAATTAACGTTTTCCATTTGGCGTAAACCTCTTATTATTACTTAATTGTTAAAATAACTCTTGTTGATTTTATCTGCTCGAAATTGAAAGACATATCTTTCAATTCTTTAGTTTTTCCCTTTACTTTTACCTCAGTCTCAAGCTCAAATCCCCCGGTTGTAATATTCTTAAGTTTCCCGGTAAACTTTGAACCTTCATTATCAATCACTTCAACCTTTTTTCCTTCGTTCTTGTAATACTGCTCAATAACACCGAATGGTAAATCAAGTCCGGGTGAAGATACCTGCAGTTCAAAATCCTCTTTATCGCGGTCAAGACTGTTTTCAACATGCCTGTGTATTGAAGCGCATTCATCAATTGTAATACCGTTTTTTGTATCAGCAAGGATTGTGATTCTGTTTGCACTGCTTACCTTTACAGCAACAATAAACAGATCAGTCCCTTTAATGAACTCATCAACTATTCCCTGTATGTCCTGTTTCTCTATCATTTGTAAAAAACTGCGAACAAAATAGGGGACTCTGGTCCCCTTATATACTCAACTGCGCCTCAATTCGGATGCAAAGGTACATATTTTTATTATATTACAAAAATTTTTATCATTAATGTTGTTGTTTTATGCTTGTGCTTCAAAGTTGTACAATATGTCCCAGGGAGTGCCGGGTTAACAGAATAGATGGTGAGAAAGGTTATTGCGGGACAGATGCGGGACTGAATATTGCATCGGTTTGTCTTCACAGGGGAGAGGAGCCTTTAATAAGCGGAGCAGATGGAATATGTAATATTTTTTTTGCTGGCTGTAACCTGCGCTGCATATATTGCCAGAATCATGAAATAAGCCAGAATTCTTTATCTTTCAGGAAAGCAGCAGTTGATTTGCCTGATCTGCTGAATCAGATCTCGGAGATAATTTCGCAGGGAACAGATTCAGTCGGGTTTGTCTCTCCTTCCCATATGGTTCATAATGTTAGGGCAATAATTGAAGGCCTGCATGAAAAGGGCCTTAAACCGGTTATTGTCTATAATACAAACAGCTACGACAAAGCTGACACTTTAAGAAGTCTTGAGGGATTAATTGATGTTTATCTTCCCGATTACAAATATGTTACACCTGCACTGGCTGCTGAGTTCTCAGGGGCTCATGATTATCCTGAAGTAGCTTTAAAAGCAATCAGGGAGATGTATTATCAGAAAGGTTCAACGCTGAGAACCGATGAAAGAGGCAAGGCTGAAAACGGTATCCTGATAAGGCATCTTGTTCTGCCAGGTTATGCAGAAGAGAGCATGAAAGTTTTAAGATCAATTGCAGAAGAGATCTCAACAGGGGTTCATATATCACTTATGTCGCAGTACCACCCTGAATGGCTCGCAGAGACTCATCCTTCTATTGGCAGGCTGCTCTATAAAGAAGAATACGAATCTGTTGTGGAAGAGATGGAACGCCTGGGCTTCAGAAACGGGTACATTCAGGACATGGAAAGCAATGTAAGTTACAGGCCTGATTTTAGTAAAGAACATCCATTTGAATGATAATTGGAACCGTTGGCTGAAGCCAACGGCAATTTGGAAACAGAATAAAATTGCAATATTATATGAGAGTCTGGAGTTTTTAAAGCCAACGGCAATTTGGACACAGAATCATATAAACCATGGCTCCAAATTGCCGTCGGTTTTAACCGACGGAATATTATAATCACATGAATTTTTCCCTTTTCTGCAGATTAAACAGCGCAGCCAGTAAGAACACTATTGATCCTGTGATCAGGATAATACGATTTTTAAGTGTGATTATAGCCCAGGTGGTCTCACTGACATCGTATGGCAATTCATAGGGATTAAGGAAAACATTCCATTGACTCTTCCGCAGGAAATCAGAAAGTATCATGAAAATCAACCCGAAAATGATCATAATCACTGCTGTTCCGTTCCCGTTACGAACAACAGTAGAAAGCATGAATGCCATCATGCCAAGGAAAATAACCGGGACCATAATCTGTGCAGTTACACTGAAGATTCTGAATTTTACTATTAGTACTGATGCCAGAAAAGTAAAAACAAGCATAATGAGAAAAGAAATAACAAAAATCAGTACAATCCTGACAAGCCACACTTTATACCTGTAGTTAGGAATCCCGAAAAGTATTTCGATGGTACGTGCATCCTGGTCATTCTGAATGCCAAATGCAGATGGATAGAATACCAGAAGCAATCCTGAAAAAAGAAATACTCCGTAAAGATCCCTTATCCTTGAAACATCCTCTGAGAAAACGTATATTACAGACAATCCCAGATAAAAAAGTACTGATCCGGCAAGAAACCAGATAAACTTGTTTGCAAAGATTATCCTCAGATTATAAATGATCATCCTGCTGACAAGTACCCACAAATTCTTTAAATAGTTTGCTTTCATGACTTAACAGTTTCATTATTTCCATTTCCCGGATAGTCTTTTCTCCTCAGAAGCCACAGATACGCATCTTCGAGATTCGGACTTGTGTTTATTGCTCCTTCCCAGGGTGAAAATTCGGAAATCACTCTTACTCTGACATTATTGCCTTCTGACATATGGTGCACCACAAGGTGGGTTGCAACAAAGCTATTAAACTCAGTCGCAGGGATATTGAATTGCCAAACATGTCCCTCGGCCTCCTTAGTCATATCAATAGGTTTTCCGAAATACCTGAGCTTCCCTTTATTGAGTACTGCTACCTGGTTACAGGAACTGGAGATATCCTCTATGATATGTGTTGAGAATATAACAACTCTTTCACGGCTTAATTCAACAAGAAGGTTCCTGAATCTGATTCTTTCCCGTGGATCGAGTCCTGCTGTAGGTTCATCAACCACCAGAATACGCGGAAGATGGAGGAGGATTTGTGCAATACCCATCCTTTGTTTCATTCCGCCTGAATATGATCCGATCTTATCGTGCCTTCGCTCCTCCATGTGGACAGCATTAAGCACATATGTCACTCTTTCTTCGCGAATCTTTGCATCGATGATGTTCTTGAGCATTGCCGGATAATGAAGATACTCATGGGCGGTCATGTTTTCGTAACTCCCGAACTCCTGAGGCAGATAGCCAATCAGACCCTGAAGCTCTTCTCTCATTTTCTGGGTATCAAGACCGTTTATCCATACTTTACCATAGCTCTGTTCCAGAATCCCGCATATGATTCTCATCAATGTTGTTTTACCGGCTCCGTTTGGCCCCAGCAATCCAAACATTCCGTTTCCGATATTCAGTGAGACACAGCTAAGGGCTTTAAAAGGTTTTTTCTTCTTCCCGATCAGAGGCACTGCTGCCACAATTCTGTAAACAGTTTTACGTAATCCCCTGAATCTTCCTTCGAGTCTGTATATATCAATATTTTCTCTAGAAAGCTTCTGTCCTGTTTTGTAGATAAAGAGCCCTGTAAACCAGAGAGATCCGAGAATCAGAACCACAACGATGTTCTCCCATTTTATCTGAAACCAAACAAGATTGGCAAACGGAATAAGCCAGAATACTCCAAAATCAGCTATGGAGGTAGCTCTCTTCAACCATTTCTTCCCGTTATCTGAGTAAAGATTGGTTAGCAACCTATTTACAGTAGTCCATACTGCCGAAAGGAAGAACCATGAAGCAATGCTGAAAAGGAAAATCCAGAATCCTTTATCAAGAAAGAAATACGTGAAATATAGTATGAACGCAAGCAGCGGTAGTTGCCATATTATCTCGCTCAGGTCTTTCCATGATCTGAATTCCTTTTCAAGGCCTAATCTTTTTCTGATTTTTGCACCTGCTTTCCATTCTCTCGACCATCTTTTCTCCCTTTCATAAATCTTTACAAGGCTTTGAATATAAATATTGATGTTCTCCTCCGGGGCAATAACTGTCTCTTTAGCTTTTCTCAGGCTGTTCATTACGAACCATGTTGTAGCCGGGACTAATATCACAACCAGAATTGTAGTGATAAGCTGCCACAGGAACTTGTCTATATAGGTATAGATTAGAAAGACCATGATCCCAAAAACTATAAACTGGATAGTTTTGTTTTTCCAGGTTTGGGAATAGAACCAATTCAGCGCTGTTTCAAGCCCAATATAAAATGTTGGTATAAAAATCAGTGTCAGAAGAGTACTTAAGGTCAATCCTCCGATTACTGTTATTGCAAATGCAGCACCTATTGCCGAAACATATTCAGCTTGTCCCATAGCGAGGGGAACCATTGCAACTATTGTGGTGGCCGCTGTAATTAATATAGGACGAAGTCGTGAGACACCTGCAGTCATAAGGGCTCTCTGGACCCGGTTCCCTCTTTTTCTCAGTATGTTAGTATAATCAATAAGGATAATTCCATTATTAACAACTACACCAAGAAGGATCAGGAAGCCCGTAAGGGTATTTGCATTCAGAAGAGAATTTCCTGTAAGAATCAGGGCAACAAGCGAACCGAGGGCAGCCAGAGGTATACTGAACATCAGAACCACGGGTGTGGCAAGTGATTCAAAAACTGCGGCAAGTATCATAAAAATCAGCAGGAATGCCACACCAATAAGATAGTAGAAATCCTTTAACTGGTTCTCTTCATGTACAATCTCAACAGCAATTCCTGATGGGATACTCAGTCCGGAGACAAGTGATTCTATCTCAAGTCTAGCTCCCTCCAGCAGGTCTTTAGAATCTTTTATCTCCGAATTGAAATTATAAGTTACCGTGATCCTCTTTTCCTGGTTTTCGCGGTGAATATTACCCATGCCTGATGAAAAAACAATATCTGAAAGTTCCTGCATCTCCATAACCGAGCCATTTGTTCCGCTCACCTCCAGGTTCTTCAGATCGTCAATTGTTTTATCCTGTGGTTCCTGAGGGGCACCCGGCTCCTCAGCATACTTTATCATGATATCATATGTCTCGGTACCCTGCTTGAATGTGGCACCTGAGGAGTATTCACGGCCGAAGGTAGAGAGTGCCTGAGAGATGTTTCCAAGAGTGAAATTATTCCTGCCGATGTAATCCATATCGAAAAGCAGTTGTACCTCAGGTTTATTATCCTGAACATTCAAACTTGAGCTGTTAATTGTTGAGAGATCATCGATATACGACTTAATATCATCGGCCAGATTTTTCATCTGTTCAAAATTCTGACCTTTTATAATAACACTCTCTCTGGTTGTTCCCAGTCCTAGCATATTCATAAAATCAGAACCCGGATTATAGGACTCGCCTCCTCCGCCGCCTCCGCCACCTGAAAAACCTCCGCTTGATGAGAGTTCATCCATGCTTATCTCGGCTGACGAAATATTTTTTGTCTTTTCCGAAATGTCATTTTTTATTTCAGGAAGCGACCTTTTACTGGTTTTGTCCCATTCCTTTGATAGATTGATTGTTACAGTTGCCCTGTTTTCTTCAATCCTTGATACAATATCCTCTTTTTCAGGAAGAGATCCCAGCCGCGACTCAATTTCAGCAACTACAGCATCTGTTTTTTCAAGTGTCGATCCTCCCGGCATTGTTACGGAAAGTCTGAAGTTTGGCGTTTCCACTTCCTGAGTAGTTGCTATACTAAGAGTGATACTAATGAGAAGGGCAGCAAAGAAAACAACCAGTGTCCCAATAATCGTTGCTGCAGGTTTCCGCATGCTCGCTTTAAGCACAAGATGGTATCCCTGTATCAGCCGGTCGTGAATTGAGAGTTTTTTGAATATCTGGGAATCACCCTTCGATGTTGCTGACAGAAGGAAATAAGTAGCCATTGGTATCAGAAGCAAGGCTACTGTTAATGAAATAACAAGAGTCGATATTATTGAAACTCCAATGTTTTTCCCAATCATTTTCACCATAAAATTACTTGCGAAAATGAAAGGAAGAAAAACTATTACTGTAGTTAGAGTAGAGGCAAAAATAGATCTCCAGACTTCTGAAGTGCCTTGTTTTACTGCAGTCTCCGGATCCCTGCCCTGTCCTGCAAGCCGGTATATGTTCTCGAGAACCACCACGGAATTGTCCACTAACATTCCAATGGCTAGCGCCATCCCAACTAGTGTAAGGCTGTTTATGGAGATATCGAAAGCATAGAAAAAGTTGAATGCAGCATAAACTGATATTGGAATAGATACTGCAATTATCATCACCAGCCTGAAGTTCCGGAGAAAGAACCACAAAATAAGTACTGCGAGGATTCCGCCTGTAATCGCAAGACTTATAATCTCATCGATATTCTTCTCCATTATTTCGGCGTTGTTGTTCTGGACAACAATTTCCACACCGGAAGAAGCAAGTTTTTTGTTTAATTCATCTACCTGATCTATTGCATCATGCGAAAGATCTATCAGATTAGCCTGGTTGTCATTTACAAGAGTAATTGTTACTGCATCCAGACCGTTTACACGGCTGTATGAGCTCTGCTCTTTAACACCGAAGAAAATCTCTGCCACATCGCGAAGCAAGACCGGTCCCTGAGATTTTACAATAATACCGCCGATTTCTTTTACATCAGTATACTCAGAGGTAACATTGACAAAAAACTCATTACTTCCATCAACTACTTTGCCGGCAAAGGTTTTATTGGCCCGGTTATTATTCAGAAGGTTCCTTACCTGGTTAATTGAGATTCCATTGGCTTTACAGGCTTTCTCATTCAGTCTTACTTCAATTGAGTTTTCCTGACCACCATAAACCTGCACCCCGGCAATGCCGTCGATATTCTCCAGTTCAGGTTTGATTTCCCTGTCGGCAATATTTCTTATTCTGTCAATTCCTCCTTCTCCTCTGACCTGCAGTTCCATGAACTGATTTGTAAGCTGTTCAAGATCTATCTTAATTACATTGATTATGAATTCAGCAGGAATAGAGTTTTTTACAATATCAATTTTCTCCTGAAGTTTCAGATTGGCATATTTCAGATCGGCATTCTGATTGTAAAATATTGTTATTGTTCCGTATCGGGATGAAATATTTGATTCTATCTTCTCTATTCCTTCAAGAGTTCCTATAGCCCCTTCAATAGGTATAATCGCCTGTGCTTCAATATACGAAGGATCCATTTCGAGAGGAGTGCCAACCTGGACGAACAATGCTGGCAACTGGGCATTAGGGAACAGTTCGACATCAAGCTTTTTATATGAGACATAACCAAGCATGGTTATACCCATAAAAAGCATGATGATCAGAATTCTTCTTTTTAATATAAAGTCCATTTTAGTCTTTTAAAAATTATAATGGCTGTTCTTCCGCTTTCTTCCCACCTGTAAGCCAATTGCTGAAGCTGTCAAAAACCCAGTATACACACGGAATCACAAGAAGAGTCAGAAGTGTGGATGAAACCAGACCACCGATAACAGCAAGTGCCATAGGGGCTCTGAGGGATGCACTGTCGCCTATTCCTATAGTAAGTGGAAGAAGAGCCAGTATTGTAGTAAGACTGGTCATTAGTATCGGTCTGATCCTCTGGGTCCCGGCAGTTACAATTGCTTTCCTCTTTTGCATACCACTCTCCCTGAGCTGATTTATTCTGTCAATCAGAAGTATAGCATTGTTTACAGCAATTCCTCCAAGCATAATTATGCCTATATAAGCCATCATATTTAACGTCTTGTCGAGCAGAAAGAAAGTTAGTACTGTACCTACTCCGGCAAGAGGAATTGTGAGCATTATAATGAATGGCTGCAATACTGATTCAAACTGTGCAGCAAGAACCATAAAGACAAGTACAAGTGAAAGAACAAGAGCAAATGTAAGGTTCGAAACAGATTCTTTTCTTTTTAGTTCCTCTCCGGTGAATTCCATCTTGTAATCGACAGGAAGTGCGATCTCTTTAAGAGACGCCTCTGATGTTTTTACCACCTGATCGAAAGCTGATTTAGCATTTACCATGGCATATACATAACATGTCCTTGCCTGGTTTCTTCTTGTAATCTCTCTGGGGCTTATGATAGTTTTTATTTCGGCGAGTTCACTGAGCGGCACTTTAACACTTCCTGCCGTAATCATGAGATCGCGTAGTTGGTGCAGTGAAAGATCTCCAAGCTTAATTGTGATATCTTTCATCTCACCGTCTTTCTCAAAACTTCCGGCTGCAGAGCCTGATAAATAACTCTTAATCTGGTTAATTACACTCTCGACGGTTACACTGTAATAGCTTGTTTTAAATCTGTCGATGGCAATTTCAACCTCAGGTGTACCTTCATCAAGTGAGGTGGTGATATTGTATAGTCCAGGATTATTTGCCAGTATAACCTTAGATTCATTTACAATCCTTTCGAGCTCGGCATAGTCTTCTCCTGAAATTTCGAGTGAAAATGGTGCTTCAGCAGTACCAAGTGATGACTGGAGTGCGGTCTCCTCCCTTGTGAAGCTGATCTCAATATCCGGTATCGTTTTAAGGTAATTTCCGATCAGGGAAATCACTTCATCAGTTCTGGAAGCAAAATCATTTGTCAGTATTACTTTTAGAGATGCGCTGTTTTCACCTTTATTTGCTGATGTCTGATCAAGGGTCGAATTATTGTCCGGACCCGATTTGCAGTAAATCATCTTAATTTTATCGCCAAGCAATCCCCTTATTATCTCTTCGGTTTTTGAAGCTGTACTATGTGTACGTTCGAGGCTAGTACCTTCAGGTAGTTTAATATCAACTGTAAATTCAGCAGATTCTGACTTAGGCATAAATTCACTTCCCAATTGCGGAATTAGTAATGCCGTTCCTGCCATCAGGATTACAGAAATCAGGATTATTATATTTCTTTTATCAATTGTACTTTCAAGGAATCTTTCATACCATGTGAAATGAACAGGTGCAGCAGTTTGTACTTTCTCTTTTTTATCCCTGAAGAAAGTTGAAACAAGCATAGGGATTACAAGCATAGCTACAAGGAGAGAAGATATAAGAGCAAAAGCCACTGTCCATGCCTGATCTTTAAACATTTCTCCAGAGGCACCATGCAGATAAACAATTGGAAGGAATACAACGATTGTTGTTACAGTTGAGGCAGTTATAGCTCCGCCTACTTCTCCGGCACCTTGAATTACAGCGTCTTTAAGAGACATGCCTCCTTCCCTCAGGCGGGTGATATTTTCGAGAACAACTATTGCATTATCGACAAGCATTCCTGCTCCAAGTGCAAGTCCCCCAAGAGTCATTATATTGAGGGTGAGATTATTAAAATACATCAGGTTAAATGTTGCAATTATGGATACAGGTATAGCAACACTTATAACCAGTGTAGTGCCTATTCTTCTTAGGAAAATGTATAGTACGAATACAGCAAGAAGTATCCCGATCAGCAGGGTGTTTTTTACTTCACCAATCGCACTGTTGATATAGGCTCCCTGATCCTGCACCCTTATAAACTCATAACCCGGGAGGGCTTTCTCAAGATCAGTAATTGCAATCTCCAGGCTTTTAACTGCATCAACAGTATTGTATTTCGGCTCTTTATAGATTGATAAACCAACACACCTTTCGCCGTTTATTGTTACAATATTCTCAGGATCCTTGTTGGCAAGTTTAATAGTGGCTACATCGCGGAGATATACAGGTATTCTTCCCGATACACCTCCTGTGGCTGAAGTTTGTGCCGCTGTGGTGCTGCCTGAAGTTGTTTGTTTAAATCCGACAACAATATTCTCTAGGTCGGTCATATCCTCAAGGACACTAACACCTTTCACAACGTATTTAAGACCCATATCAACGATTGAACCTCCCGAAACGTTTCTGTTGTAATTATTTATCTGGGCAGCGATTGCATCAGAGGTAAGTCCAAATGATTCAAGGACATATTTATTGGTCTCAATAACAACTTCACTCTCTTCAACACCTGTAAGTTTGACATCTGCAACGCCTTCTATCCTTACAAGTTCATTACGGATATAGTTCTCGGCAATTTTCCTGAGATCATCCATATTTGTGATGCTGGCATTCTTCAGGCCGACAATCATAACCGGAGCAGCGTTTGGATCGTACTGTGAAATAGTAAAATCCTCAAGGTCTGAATTCTGGCTGAATGAGTTTAGTTCTTTCTGGAGATCGAGGAATGCTTCATCCATATCCTTATTCCAGTCGTATTCTACAGTTATAGTTGCAGTTCCAACCTGTGATACTGATGAAACCTGAACAACATCACTCTGGCGCATTGAGAGAGATTCGATCTGGTCAACATAGTTTTTCTCAATCTCTTCAGGAGGCTTTTCACCTGCTTTCAGCTCAATATAGATCTTTGGATTATTCAGATCAGGAAAAAGATCTGTTCCCAGTTTACCGAATGAGATAAATCCAAGAAGAACTATCCCCAGCACAAGCATTAATACTGTAACAGGGTACCTTACAGCAAATCGGGCAATACTGTTCATGTCAGTTATTTAATAATTTTTACCTTCGACCTGTTACTCAGTGTCTCAAATCCGCTCGTAACAACCCTCTCGTTTTTAACAAGTCCCCTTGTAACTTCTACCTCTGTCAGATTTTCCAGACCTGTGTCAATAATCCTTTCAGCAACTACACCTCTGTCGACGATGAATACTGTTTTACCTCTCTGTCGCGACAGGATTATACTTTTTGGTATTACAATAACCGAATCTTTGTGATTTGTTATAATATCTGCTTTCACAAACATTCCCGGACGAAGCAGAAGATTTGGATTATTTATCGAGATATTTCCTTTGAATGTCCTGGTATCAGCATTAATTGCAGGAGATAGCTGAGTGATGTTTCCAATGATTGTATCTTCCGGAATAGTATAATTAGTAAGTTTGACCACCTGACCCGGTTTAATAACTGAAATATATTTTTCGGGTAGCTGTACATCCATATACATAACCTGGTAATCCATGATTTTGGCAATAGTTTTTCCAGTTTCCACCTGGGTTCCCTGAGTATAATAAGGAAGGTCAACTATTACACCATCGATAGGGGCTACAATTCTTGTTTTTTCCAGCTGGAGTTTTGAGTTTTCAACCGTTGTTTTGGCATTTGCATAATTGATGCTTGCTGTTTTAAGGTCTTTGAGTGTTACTCCTCCTTTTTCGTAAAGAGATTCCTGCTTTTTGAGTTCACTTTCAGTAAGTTCCAGATTAAGCTGATTAGTCTCAAGTTTTATTGAATTGACATATTCTTTATCTTCAAGACGTGCAATTAGTGTTCCCTCTTTGACTTTATCACCAAGCTGCCACATCCTTCCGGTCTGCGGATTCTTTTCAAGAAAATAGTAGGCAGTTATTTTTGATTTTAGTTCGATCTCTCCTTTGGGGAAGGCAGTACCTGTCGTATTGATGAATTCTTCAATTGACTTGAGCTTTATATCCTCGACTGATACAGGAATTTCAACATCTGCTGTAAGATTCTGATCCTGGTTTCCGCAGCCGGCAATTATCATTAAACCAACTGCAATTATGAAAATGCTCTTTTTCATTATATAATATTTAATCTGTTAATTATCTATAGTCATTTTTGGTGTGACACCCTGTTTCTTTTCAAAATCATACAGAGTCTGAATTTTAAGATTCAGTAATTCAAGCTTATATGAAATGAGTGAATTTGTAAATGAGAGTTGTTTCTCCGAGAGCTGATTCTGATAGATATTCAGATCCATACCTGTGAGATCACCGTTTTTGTATTTTTCAAGATTTAGATCATAAGTCAGCTGGGCATTTGTAACCGACTGACGGGCTATCTCAATCTGATTCTGGAGGTTCAGAAGGTTCCTGTATACTTTTCTTATACCAAGGATTATGTTGTTATGCTCTTCTTCAAGGGTTATGTTTGCAGATTCAATTGTCGCCTCTGTTGCCTTGATCCTTGATTTTCTTTCTCCCCAGTCCCAGAGCGGAATTGTGAGTGAAAGTGAAACAGTTTCATTATCGGTTGGAGCGTCATATACTTTTCCGAATTTTTCATTATCACCAAAAAGACCCAACGATAATCCGAGGCTTCCCCTGAACTCATTAAGTGCCTTTGTCTGGATCAGGTCAAACTGTGATGTTTCAATATTAATCTCACGCTGCCTGATTTCCATCCTGTTTGCCACTCCCTGGTCTATTGCAAAAGCTATATCAACTGCGACAGTATCAACCGCAATGTTGGGTATAACCAGAAGGTCATCATAAAGACTCATCCCTATCAGAAGTTTAAAATCATCCTTTGCATTTTCCAGGGTTACCTGCTTATTTTCAAAATCAGATTTTGTTGTAGCAAGGTTTAGTTCTGCCTGGAACATCTCCTCCCTGGCCGAGATCCCTGCATCAACTTTATTTTTCGATACCTCATAACTCTTCTGCATATTCTGGTACGCCTGATTTGCTATATCGAGGCTCTGCTGCTGCTGATACACATAATAGAAAGCCTGTGCTACCTGTCTCTCAAGAGCCAGAAGCTGTATCGCATAACTTAGCTGAGAATTCTCCAGAGATAACTGCAGCTCTTTCAGCTGTAACTTCGTCCTGTTGTATGTGAATAGCGGCTGATCAAGATTGAGCGACAGGTTATTGCTGAATCCTTTTGTTGTAATCCCCGAGTATTCACTATAAGAATCTTTGTAGCCGAACCTGTTGGTAAGTGATACCCTTGCATCAGTCAGAACAATTGGTTGCGAAACAGTAAAATTGCCATAACTCTCAGTTGTAGATCTTGAATTCCACTTTGAGATAAGATCGTTAAATTCCCTGTTCTGGGTATACCCAATTGGATTCAGAGTAAGTGAAAAATTCGACTTAAGAGAAGCATTCTGCGCATTAAGATTCTCCTGGCTTCTGATTAAGTTAAGTCTTGTCTTCTTCATTGTCGGACTATTCAGCTCTGCAACGTTAAGTGCTTGTTCAAGCGTAAGTCCCTGCTGGGAAATACCTGAATAACTGAAGAAAAAAATCAGGAGCATTGTTCCGACTATTGTTTTGTTCATTCTTCCAAAGTGTTTCATATTATGATGTTTATTCTAAATACTCAAATCCTTTTTAACACAGAGTTACACAGAGTACCACAGAGTTACACGGAGTTCATTTCTCCCAAACTAGGCTTTACGCTCTACGCTCTACGCTTTTTTTGCTTTTGTCCTTTGTCTTTATCTAATTCTGCTTCACCCATTTAATCGCATCTCCAATTACAATTCTTCCCGAAGACTGGTTAGTCAAGACAACCTTTGCTGTATCAGGAGAGAGGTAATATCTTCCCAGGTTATTCCAACCCCCCTCAGCATTTTCATAGTCGAGTGTTATCTCTTCAACCCCTTCGTCGTGGTAAATTTTGTAATGCATATCCTTATAAGGACTCTCTGCGGGCTGCCCACCTGCTTGTCCTCCCGGACCACCCGGGCCACCTTGTCCTCCAGGTCCGCCAGGCCCGGCACCTGCCCGCCCGCCACGAATCATCATATTATTTACAGTTTTACCGATATAGCAGTATATATCATAATAATCAGGCTCTTTTATAATTGTTGTCCAGGATATGGACTTATCACCTGTTCCTGCCCTTGTATATACCGACGACAGAATATATTTTCCGTAATAGGTAGATAGTACTACCGGCTGCCAGTATTCCGGAATATTCCACATACTTACTGCCTGATAAGTCTTTCCTCGTCTGTTTTCAATTCCAAGCAATTTTTTCAGCGGGCTTACTGTATTTTGTTTACTGGATATGAAGCTGCTGTCCTCATTATCAACAATAATCACTGACGGATCGGTGAAATCAGGAATTTTAGGAAGAAGCTCTTCTCCGGAGAATTCTTTTGTACTGCTCTTTGATTTTATTATTTCAGATACCGGCATATTAATTTCTCCCGGTATGTTTTTGGAAAATAAGGTGTTAACAAGCATAGCCCTGGGTTGTGCATCGAGAACAATTCCAATTCTTCGTGCTTCTCCGGGTCCCATAAAGATTATTTTAGAGATATCGGCAGCCTCCATTCCTCTTCCCTGAGTTGATATTGTTATACCACCCCTTCCGCCTCCCTGAAATGTCATTGTAGTTTGCATTCCTCCTCTTCCGGCACCACCTGGTCCGCCTGTTCTGAAAGCGACATTGAATAGGCCGGGGACCGGTTCCGGATTGGAGGCAATGAAAGTTACCTGGTACCTTGATCTGTCTCCGACTACTATCTCTGAAACGCTAAGTTTGTCAAACAGAAATCCCGGCTGTTCCTTACCATTGAACCAGTCATTTAGATAGGGATAGAACTCAAATCCGAATTTCTCCTTTACGTCTGCATTAAATTGCTGAATATCAACATGTTTAAACGACTGTTTGTCAGTGTATTGCGAAAACCAGGTCTTGAATTCCTCAATACCGGCTTTTGATCTGAGCAGGTTAAAGAACCAGTCGCCTTTTACGGTTAATACTGTTCTAATTGTATCTCCTGCCGGATTTTTCTTCAATAACTCCTTAAAACTATACTCTTTCAGTATCAGATTTGCTCTGTCATTCTCCGACAGCATACCCGACATCTCCTGGAAACCTCCACGCGGACCCTGCTGGAGCAGTTTTTGCAGATGAGATTCGAAAACCGCATTAATTACCGGATATTCAGATGAATAAAAATTATTCTTGAAAAAATAGAAACTTGGTCCCAGACGATATCTTGTCGGTTCATTTGCTGCTACACCGTTTACAAACCTGTAGTTCTCTCCGCTAATAAAAGTATTCCGAATGAAGTTATTAAAGAGTCTGACCTGCAGTTCTTTATCTGTTATGACCTGGTTTTGTCTGGCCATCCTTTTCTTTTGTCTTGTAAATTGTTTAAGGAATCCGGCGTTATCAAGAGTTGATAATTTTTCAGGAAGTAAAACGAGTGAAGGCTGGACCTCTGCCCTGGTCTGTGTGCTTGATTTTGGATATGAGAAGAACTGAACAGGCACTTCTGCCAGACTAAGTGTCTTAAACGGATATTTTGTAGAAAAATTTGTTTCAAGCTCTCTCATAATTCCCGAAACGAGATTTTTCAGAGTGTCACTGATCTCTGAAAGGTCCTTTTTATAATAATCATGGCCGGGGAAGTGATATGTTATATATTCAACGGAGTCAACTTTCAGTGTGTCCGACATATAATTTCCTATTGCAAGTGTAAGTCCGGTGAGAGGAGTGTCGGGCGAGAAGATGCTGTGTCCATCAACAATATTTTTCCTTCCCTGTGAAACAGCAGTCATTCCCGGTTCATCCTTAACTCTCAGGGAATAATTGCTGAAGTCAATTTTAATCCTGGCCGGATTTGAAGGATAGTAGTTAAGCGAAGTAACAGGATACCAGTGTGTTTCAGGTGTTAGTAACAAATACTTTTCCTCAAGGAAGGCCTGTCGTTTGTTAACATTAAGCATTGCAATACGGTACTGGTTTTCTTTCATGTTGTCGCTGTAATTAGGGTAACAGAATGATTCCAGTATTGAACCTGCATATGTAATTGTGACACTGTCGGTCTCTCCCGGGTTGAGCGGTTTCCCGGGATCAATCTCAATTATATGATTTGTCTTTGTGAATTTCATGTCTTTTCCGGCGGAATTGACATTTATAACATTTAGCGAAGGATTTAATGAGAACAGGTAAGTGTCAAGAGGTTCCCTGTTATCATTTATAAAAGTGATTTTAGTCTCTGCCTCTATGGATTCTCCTTTATGGGCAACATTAATAGATACATTTGTGGTACTTGCAAAATTCCTGTTTTCGAACTTTTTATTTGTCTCTATTACTGCCTCTTTATCGCTTACTCCTTTGGCATATGCAGCATAGGTGTTATATCCGCAGTATCCTGCAGCAATTGTAAAAATAATCATGAATACAATCGTGAAGATCCTGTGCGCCCTCGACTGGGGAAGCCTTTTAAAAAGAAGTACAGTTGCCAGTACCAGTGCCATTCCAAGGAAAAAATAGAGCAGTCGCTGGTTTATGATGAAGCTGAGGTTTGAGAATCCGATAACATCCGATTTGAAAACCGGCAGACCAAAGGCAGAGTAGTCAAATATTGATCCAAGCCTGAACCACAGGTAGAACATGTTCAGTGCGGCTATGCCAAGAAGAAGAAGAAATGTAATCGCCTGATTTCTTATAACCGACATCAGAACAAATGCCAGACCCAGACTGAATACTATAGTTGGAACACATATGATCAGCAAATATGCTACATAAGCCATGTAATCTATCGACATTGTTTTCGATATGATATTCATCAGAAGTCCGATAGCGAGAATGATCAGATCGAGACCAAGAAAGAGACGAAGAATACCCCAGGTTTTCCCGATAACATATTCGAAGTTAGACATTGATCTTGTGTATAAAACTTCATTCGTATCGAGTTTCTTATCTCTCTTCAGAAAATCTGCAGCCAGAAATATTACAACAATAGCCTGACCTATATTAAGAAGATAAAGGTTAATTAGCGGGACTGAGGAGGAGATTGAAACCAGGTCCCACGATTCATCTCCGATTGGTGAAAAAAGGCCGATATTCAAAAAGGTGAAGATGAACAATGCTCCCAAAGAAAAAAGTCTGAAAAACCAGCTTCTCCGGAGTGTTTTTGCTTCATACCGTGCAACCGTACCTATGTTATGAATGAGTGACATAATCTTATTTCGTTGTTAATCAGTTATATCAGCGTGTAATTTATGCTCCATAAAGTATACATAAGCATGTTCAATGTTCGGAATAATTTCAGCTGAGGGATACTCAGGAGCTTCATCAGAAACAATCTGGACTTCCCAGCCCGAATCAACCGGAATAGTGGATATCACATTGTACCTTTCCTTGACCCTCTCATAATCGTATGGATTAAGATTCATTTTGAAAACATGCCCTTCAGCGTGTTTAACGAGATTTTCAGGTGACCCTGAAAAGACAAGCTCACCCCGGTTGAGGAGAGCCATGCCCTGACATGTTGAAGAAATGTCGCCAACGATATGAGTTGAAAGTATTATTGTAACATCGTGCTGACTCAGCTGCGATAAAATATTTCTGAATCGTATTCTTTCATCAGGGTCCAGCCCTGTTGTCGGTTCATCTACAACAATGATTTTAGGATTACCGATCAAAGCCTGGGCAATGCCCAGCCTTCTTTTCATACCGCCGGATAACCTGTTGGCCTGTCTGTCACGAACTTCGAGAAGTCCCACCTGATCAAGCAGTCTGTCAACTTCAGCAATTCTTTCCTTTTTATTTTGTAAGCCGGCAAGAGCCCCTGAATAATCGAGAAACTCCCATGTCTTAAGTGAAGTAAAAAATCTGAAATCCTGTGGAAGATATCCAAGGATCTTTCGAAGCTCTTTCCTGTTTTTCTGTATGTCTTTTCCGTCAACAAGCACCACACCTGATGATGGTTTCATCAGGGTAACCATAATCCTCATCAGACTTGATTTTCCGGCACCGTTAGGACCAAGAAGTCCGAACATGCCGGTGCCAAACTCAAGGTTAATATCTTTTAAAGCATGGTTGCCGTTTGGATATATCTGGTTAAGGCCCTGAATTTCAATTTTCATAGAGAACTGTTATTTATTTCACAGAGGTAATCAATTATGAGTATTTGACGCATTAAAGACGGAAAATATTTCAATTGTTACAATAAAAATTTATGTTGTACAACATGCTGCATTTAAGAACATTATAATTCTTCGATAATAATGTCAGCGATTTCTTCATTCTGATAGTTAAAAGTACTTTGAAATGCAAAGTAGAGCTATATTATTTGCATTTCCAAAATCTTTAAGGTTTTTTTTATGACAATGGTATTTGGGTTGTGAAAACCTGAATTATTGCAATCTGAAACTAATTCCTATTTTTGTAATTAAATTTTTTCATGTGGTATATCTTACTAATAAGCGAAAAATAATAAATGACCCGGTTTATGGATTCATAAGTATTCCCGGAGATTTTGTTTTTGACCTTATTGAACACCCATGGTTTCAGAGACTTCGGAACATCAAGCAGTTAGGGCTTACCAGTTTTGTATATCCCGGAGCAAATCACAGTCGTTTTCAGCACGGACTTGGAGCACTGCATCTTATGGATATGGCATTCAGTACTCTCAGGAGTAAAGGTGTAACAATATCAGCAGATGAAGAAGAGGCAACATGTATAGCAATTCTGCTTCACGATGCCGGTCATGGACCGTTTTCTCATGCCCTCGAGAATTCTATTATCAGCGGAATCACTCATGAGGATCTTTCACTTCTTTTAATGAGGAAGATGAATGAAGAGTATAACGGGAAACTCGATCTGGCCATTGAGATCTTTACCGGTAAATATCCCCGTAAATTTTTCTATGAGCTTATCTCAGGCCAGATGGATATGGACAGGCTTGATTACCTGCGCCGCGACAGTTTCTTTACCGGTGTAATTGAAGGCTCTGTTGGCTCTGAGAGGATTATAAGAATGCTTAATGTGGTCGATAACCGGCTTGTTATTGATGAGAAGGGGATCTATTCTCTCGAGAAATTTCTTATTGCCCGCAGGCTTATGTACTGGCAGGTATACATGCATAAGACAGTTCTTTCATCGGAGAGTCTTCTTGTAAATATTCTTAAACGCGCAAAGGAGCTTGCAAATGAAGGGAAAGATCTCTATACAACACCTGCTCTGAGGTTCTTCCTTTATAATAAAATAGAATCTTCCGATCTGATTTCTGACGGGACTTTCACTCCCGGACTGATTGCTTCAAACTTTACAAGACTTGATGATACAGATATCCTTGTTTCAGCGAAATACTGGGCAGATGATTCTGATAAAGTACTATCAGATCTTTCCGGAAGAATGACCAGGAGAGATCTTTTTGCAATTGAGCTGCAAAATGATCCGTTCCCTGACAAAAGAGTCAGTGAACTTAAGAATTTAGCCGGAGTTTTAATGAAGATCAGTCCTGAGCTGGAAGATTATTATGTATATACGGGTAGTATCTCTAATCTGACTTATACTCCAGATGCTCCGGAAGTAAAGATCCTGCTTAAGAACGGAACAACTGCAGATATTTCGTCTGTATCGGATATGTTCGATCACAGGTTTCTGTCGGAAAGAGTTACCAAAAATTTTCTTTGTTATCCAAAAGAGTGTCGATAAAAATTAAGTATAGATCATGGAATTTACTGCAGCAATAATCGCCGGATTTTTAAAGGGAGATATCGAAGGCAATCCTGAAATAAAGGTCAGTACTGTTGCCAAGATTGAAGAGGGACATGAAGGAGCTCTTTCATTTCTTTCAAATCCTAAATATGAACATTTCCTTTATACAACAAAATCATCTGTTGTTCTTGTAAATAAGGATTTTAAGGCCTCTGGTCCTATAAGTGCAACTCTTATCAGAGTAAATAATGCGTATGAGGCATTTGCTTCGCTTCTGAACCTTGTTGAGGCATCAAAACCAAAGAAACTGGGAGTCCATCCAACAGCTATAGTATCTCCCTCCGCAAAAATGGGAAAGGATGTTTATCTGGGTGCTTACACATTCATCGGTGAAAATGCTGTTATAGGTGACGGATGCAAAATCTATCCTCACAGCTATATAGGTGATGATTCCAAAA
Organism: Bacteroidales bacterium; assembly: GCA_016709865.1. Taxonomy (NCBI): domain Bacteria; kingdom Pseudomonadati; phylum Bacteroidota; class Bacteroidia; order Bacteroidales; species Bacteroidales bacterium. The sequence continues at coordinate 312,142 of JADJLX010000006.1, read as the reverse complement.
TCGGCAATAACTGTACCCTGTTCCCCGGAGTGAAGATATACCATGAGTGTATAATTGGCAATAATTGTATTATTCATGCAGGTTCAGTAATAGGAAGCGACGGTTTTGGTTTTGCCCCGCAGGAAGATGGCAGATACCTTAAAATACCTCAGATCGGGAATGTTATAATCGAAGATGATGTTGAGATTGGGGCGAATGTCACTGTTGATCGTGCAACCATGGGTTCAACAATTATCAGGAATGGTGTAAAGCTTGATAATCTTATCCAGATTGCGCACAATGTTGAAATAGGCCAGAATACAGTAATTGCTGCTCAGTCGGGCTTTGCCGGATCAGTAAAGGTTGGAAAAAACTGCATGTTCGGAGGACAGGTTGCAGTGGCAGGACACAGCAGGATAGCTGACGGAACCAAAGCTGGAGGACAGGCAGGTATAGCAGGAAATATAAAAACAGAGAATACTACCATTTTAGGTTCCCCTGCAATTGATGTCAAACAGTTTCTCAAATCTTCAGTGATCTTTAAATATTTACCTGAACTCAAAATAAAGGTTGATACCCTTGAAAAAGAGGTGGATTCATTGAAAAAGAAGTAGTTTTACATCAGATTCGAAACAGAATATGTTGGATTAAATTTAGTTAATGAAGAATTTTCTGGATTGTTCGAATTATTTTTATTTTTTTTGTACCCGGAATCTAAATTAATTTCTACCACTGATGAGTGAAAAACAAAGGACCCTTGCCAGGGAAATAAGCCTCACCGGAAAAGGGTTACATACCGGTATAAACGTTACAATAACATTCAAACCTGCTCCGGCTAATCATGGATATAAATTCTGCAGAACGGATCTTCCCGGGAAGCCTGTTATAGATGCACTTGCTGAGCATGTTACAGATACTTCCAGGGGAACAACTCTCGTTCATAACAATGCCTCCGTTTCAACAATCGAACATGTTCTTGCTGCATTTAACGGTTTGAGGGTAGATAATGCTCTGATCGAAATGAATGGTCCTGAAGCACCTATTATGGGAGGATCTTCATTAAAATTTGTTGAAGCAATAAACGAAGCTGGTATAGTTGAACTGAAAGAGGACAGAAACTATTTCGTTGTTAAGCAGAAAATTACTTTCTCCGATGAGGAGCATGGTGTTGACCTTATTGTTTATCCTGACGATCATTTCAGCATAAATGTACTTATTGATTATAATTCGAAGATTCTTGGCAACCAGTATGCAATCCTTGATTCAATAGATGATTTTGAAAAGAAGATTGCCAACAGCCGTACATTTGTTTTCTTTCATGAGCTTGAGCCGCTTTTTAATATGGGACTCATCAAGGGAGGAGATCTCGACAACGCAATTGTGATCCTGGAAAAAGAGGTTGAGCAGTCTGAGATAGACCGTATTGCTAAACTCTTTAACCGTCCGGGAATAAACACGCACGTAGCAGGTGTTCTCAATAATACTGAACTACGTTATCCTAATGAGCCGGCCCGTCATAAACTTCTCGATATTATGGGCGATATAGCACTGGTCGGGCATCCTATAAAAGGAAAGATAGTTGCAACCCGTCCCGGCCATCATGCCAATACCCGTCTGGCCAAGATTATGCGACAGGAGATGAAGAAAGCTGCTTCGAAGCGTGAGATCCCTGTTTATGATCCTTCGCAGCCACCGGTTTTTACTGTTGAGGAGATCAAAAAACGTCTGCCGCACAGGTTCCCGTTTTTACTTGTTGATAAAGTTATTGCTCTCGATGAATCTTCTATTGTCGGAATAAAAAATGTAACATTCAACGAAGCATTTTTTCAGGGTCATTTCCCTGAAGAACCAGTTATGCCGGGAGTCCTGCTCGTTGAAGCACTTGCACAGACCGGCGGATTGCTGGTACTAAGTACTGTGGAAGAACCGGAAAGATATTCAACTTATTTCTTAAAGATCGATAAGCTTAAGTTCAAACAGAAGGTTGTTCCGGGCGATACTGTAATATTAAAAATGGAACTTGCTGATGTTATCAGACGAGGTATTGTGACTATGTTCGGCCAGGCTTTTGTTGGAAATAAGCTTGTACTCGAAGGTGAAATGACAGCACAGGTAGTAAAAAATAAATAACAGGTTAATGATATCACATTTGGCTTTTGTTCATCCCGATGCCAGGCTGGGTAAAGATGTTGTTGTAGAACCATTCGCATATATTGCGGCTAACGTTGTAATCGGCGATGAAACATGGGTTGGCCCCAATTCAACTATTATGGATGGAGCCAGAATTGGAAAGAAATGCAGGATTTTCCCATCTGCAGTTGTTTCGGGAATTCCTCAGGACCTCAAGTTCAGGGGTGAAGACTCCACTGCTGAAATTGGCGATAATACTACTATCAGAGAAGGGGTTACTGTCAACAGGGGAACTGCTGCTGTAGGAAAGACTGTAGTCGGAAGCGGATGTCTTCTGATGGCATATTCACATGTTGGTCACGACTGCTCAATCGGCAATAATTGTATAATTGGTAATACAACAGGATTAGCCGGTGAAGTTAAAGTCGATGATTGGGCAATACTCAGCGGTGGCACGCTTGTTCACCAGTTTGCCCGGATTGGTGCCCATGTTATGGTGGGAGGGGGATCAAAAATAAGAACAGATGTTCCTCCTTTCATAAAAGCTGATCGTGAACCGCTTTCATATATGGGACTGAACTCTGTAGGACTTACAAGAAGAGGCTTCGAAAAAGAAAGAATTGATGAGATCCACAATATTTATCGTGCAATTTATCAGAATGGCATGAATATATCGCAGGCGCTGGAACATGTTGAGAAAGTATTTCAGCCGTCGCCCGACAGAGATTATATTCTTGAATTCATAAGGAAATCAGAACGGGGAATCATAAGGGCCAGATAGGCCCTTTTTTATTTTGATTTTATCCAGCCCTGGGCTGAGAGTTCTATTTCCGAACCTCCTTCGCCGACAAGATAATTGCCTGATCCCGATGGTGTTATGTGACCAATAATCTTTACGGATTCTAAAAGTTTTATCTTCTCAAACATTTCAAGCGGAACCGTAAACAGGAGTTCATAATCTTCGCCGCCGTTAAGAGCAGGTATAATTGGATCAATATTAAACTCTTCAGCAATTTTGCTTGTTTCGTAATCAATAGGAATTTTACCGGCAAATATTCTGCAGCCGGTACCTGATAACTTACAAATATGTATCAGATCAGAGGCTAGTCCATCTGAAACATCTATCATTGAAGTAGGCAGGATCTCTTGTTTTTTCAGTTCTTCAAGTACCGATACAGGAAACTCAGGTTTAAGCTGTCTCCCGACTGCATACTCAAATCCTGAAAAATCAGGCTGGGCAACTTTTTCCTTTTCAAAGAGCTTCCGCTCCCTTTCGAGCAGTTGAAGACCCATATAAGATGCTCCGAAATCGCCAGTTACACATATGAGATCATTAGGTCTGGCTCCGCTTCTTTTAATAATTTTATCCTTACTGACAGTACCGGTTGCAGTTATGCCTATGGTTAGTCCGGTAAGAGAACTTGTAGTGTCTCCGCCTGCCAGATCAACTTTATACTTTTCGCATGCGAGGTTTATCCCTTCGTAGAGTTCATCTATCTGCTCGACAGTAAATCTCGAACTTATTCCAAGTGAGATAAGTATCTGTCCGGGAGTACCGTTCATAGCATAAATATCTGAGATGCCTCTAAGTACTGCTTTATATCCCAGATGCTTAAGCGGAGTATAGATCAGGTTGAAATGTATACCTTCAAGAAACAGATCGGTCGATACCAGCGTAAGATTATTCCCGGAATCTATAACAGCCGAGTCATCGCCAATACCGGTTATTGTTGTTTTATTCTTCTTCCTTGCAGATCCGGCAATATGAAATATCAGTCCGAATTTTCCCAAATCCCCGATTGGTGTTCCTTTATTCTCCATAATACATCATCTATCTTATATTAACAATGTCCCTTCCGAACGGACTAAGGGCAATGGCTGTCAGTTTAAAGTGCTGAAGGCCAAATGGTATTCCGATTATTGTTATGCAAAGAATCAATCCGAATATTGCATGAGTCAATGCAATCCACAATCCCCCGGAGAGCAGCCAGATAATATTCATAAGTATGTACAGGCAGCCTGATGCCCTGTCGTGGACACGTGTATCTCTACCGAAGGGCCATATTGCCAAAGCAGCCATTTTAAGCGTCTGGATACCGAATGGGATACCAACAATAGTAATCATCAGAATAATGCTTCCGATGAAATATTCAACAGCGATAACAATTCCTCCGAATATCAGCCAGATGAGATTACCCAGGAGACTCATAGTTTTACTTTTAATTGTTACTCAAGGATAACAGTTTTGTCCTTTGGATATTTCACTGAATATGTCAGCACTAATTGCCGGGATTCCTGCGGTTTAATCTCAAGGTCCCATTTTATCTCTCCGGTTTGAGTATTATGTTTACCCGACGATAATTCAAGGGCTTCCACTGTTATCCCGCTGTTCGAAGAGACCGGAATCTGGTCATTAAGTGTGATCTTTACACTATTGGATTTGTTGTTCCTGATTGTTATAAGGAAAGAGTATGTCTCGGTTTTATTCGATCCGATAATTTTCTTGCTTGTGAAATCTTTCCTCTTTTCTCTTTTGACCAGAATGCTGTTATCTGTTCCAAGTGAAACTGTCAAAGTGTCTGTAAGCTGATTGACATTCAGATAAGATTTTCCAACAAATGAATTTTCAAAATAGAGTGTTGCTTCACCGCTCTGAAGACTAAGCTTGGCCCAGTCGGTAATATTAGCCGTAAGGTATGCAAGCTGTGAAAGTTTAGGAAGAGTAACGTACTTATAGTCAGCAGGGGCGGTGATTCGCTGTATTTCAACAGTCTGTACTTTTCCATCGGAAGGTATTGTGTATGGAGTTGCAATATCAAATGTTACTGAAGTTTCACCTATCTGTTTTTCCACTGCAACCGGAACTGCTTCTGCAAGGTCTTCCATTTTCGCTTCTTTTGCTGCCATTTCCATCATCACCGGAGCATCGCTTCTGGCTACACTTAAAAGTTTACCCCTGTTAGGTGGTGGTGCAGGATTATAAAAATCAAGGAACCATGGATATAAGACAGGCATATCGCCAGCCACCCATGGTGTTGCATTGGAAAAACTTAGTTTGACATCTTTCCATTGCACTCCTGAGTTCTGAAAAAGGTTTGCCTTGAAAAATATTGTAACCGGATTTTTAATGTCATCAACTCTGATATCGTATGAAGGATACCATCCTGCATTTGAGACGACATAACTGAAGGTGAGTCTGCCTGTAACCTGTTTTTCAGCCGTTACCGTTACAAGGATCTCTCCCGATGGAAGCTGCTGCTTGCCCAGTTTCTGAGCAATCTGCTGATTTAGTGCTGCGATCTGTTTCTCATAGTCCTTTATGAGCCTTTCCTTTTTTAATATTCCTGTTATCGCCTGATCAACATTTGTGGTATAAAGTTCCATAAGTGTCTTAAACTGTTCAATTGAGAATGCAGTTTCTTTTACAAGGATAGCCTTGTTGGCGCTCAGGAATGTTATTTTTTCATTCAGAACCTTAATTGCTGTTTTCTCATCTTCTGTTTTGATAGTGAGTGTCTCTATCTGACTCCTTATATTTTTAATTTCTGGACTATCCTCAAGGTTCTGGAGATAATTATTCTGCTGGTTTACTGAAAGAATAGTGAATTCTCCGAATCCTTTTACCTGAATGCTCTGGGGATCAATATATGGAGATAGTCCGGGAAGTTTGAGAATTGATTTCCCGCTTATAAGCGATACAGAGGTTTCGTGATCAATCTGTGCTCTGTCGGTAAAAACCGTAACATGTTTGATTTCAGCCTTTATCTCTTTTTCAGTCTGCGCTGTGAGGTTTAATGAAATCAGAAGGGTGAATACCGAAAATGCTATTATTCTTTTCATAATCATAAGTTGAAAATTAGAGTCTAAAGGTACATTTTTTTGGGCTGATTTTTTTCGACTATCCGGCAGTAATATTTTAAAACTTCAAGAAGATCGAATTATTTGGCAATAAATTCATTTTCAAAACCTTAAATATATGTTAAAAATCCATTTAATAGGATAAATCTTTTAATAATGTCTACCTTCGCGCAATATCAAAAAAATCAAAATGAAGGGATTAAGGATCGGGAACCTGACAATTGCAGTACCAATTATTCAGGGCGGGATGGGAGTGGGGATTTCCCTTTCAGGCCTGGCATCTGCAGTTGCAAATGAAGGCGGGGTAGGAGTTATTTCAAGTGCCGGACTCGGATTGTTATACAAAGAATTATCTGCGGACTATCTGGAGGCCAGTATTTTAGGACTTAAAGAGGAGATCAGGAGAGCCAGAGAGAAGACTATTGGTGTTATCGGTGTAAACGTAATGGTGGCAATGACCAACTTTACAGATATGATCAAGACAGCAATATCTGAAAAGGTTGATATCATTACAGCCGGAGCAGGACTTCCGCTTGACTTACCATCTTTTCTGAAAAAGGACAGTGTTACCAAACTGGTACCAATTGTCTCTTCGGCCAGGGCGGCTAAGATAATCTGTGAAAAGTGGAAGGCAAACTATGATTATCTTCCTGATGCTGTTATCGTTGAAGGACCTAAGGCAGGAGGTCATCTTGGATTTAAAGTTGAACAGATAGATGATCAGGATTATTCACTTGAAAAGCTTGTTCCTGAGATTGTAAGCGAACTGAAAACTTTTGAAGATAAATACAATACAAAAATTCCGCTAATTGCTGCCGGAGGAATCTATACCGGTGAGGACATAAATAATATATTGAATCTGGGAGCTTCCGGCGTTCAGATGGGGACGCGCTTCGTTACAACTGACGAATGCGATGCTTCACCTGAATTCAAGCAGGCATACATTAATGCCGTAAGTTCCGATATAGAGATAATTAAAAGTCCGGTCGGGATGCCAGGAAGGGCCATCCTCAGTAATTTTATTACCAAGGTACGAGATGGTAAGAAGCAGCCTAAAGTCTGTCCTTTTAAGTGCATAAAGACATGCGATATCTCAAAAAGTCCCTATTGTATTATAATTGCATTGATAAGTGCGCTTAAGGGTAACTTTGAGCACGGATATGCTTTTGCCGGAGCCAACGCATTCAGGGCAACAAAAATTTATTCTGTAAAAGAGACTTTTCAGGCGCTGCTTAAAGAGTATAAAGAGAGTAAATAGACTTTAATATTTGATATAATGGCCAACCAGAGTTCCATTTGCGTACTGAAGCCACACTGAACACCATCCTAACTGACCATCAGCTATTCCAAAATGGATTTCGAAGCCGTATCCATTTGTATTTGTTCCAAATATTATTGATGTTGTTGTTGCACCGGGAATTCCGCTTGCATTTCCGGCTGTTGTTGACCCTTTTTGAGTCTGAAACCAATAATCACAATAATCTGTTGGATGAGTGTTTATTATGCTTATCTCCCCTGTTGATTTATTCCAGTATAAAGTGAAATAAGTACCATAGGCTGTAGCTATATTACCATTTGCAGTCAGGTAGACTTTCCCCATTGTCATTCCGTTAATATTCCCGGTTACATTACCTGTCAGGTCGCCGGTAACATTCCCAGTAACATTGCCTGACAGATTACCGGTTACATTTCCGGTTAAATCACCATCAACTGGTCCGGTAATAGATCCAGCCTCCAAATTTCCTGTAATTTCTGCATCACCTGAAACATTAAGTCTTCTTGGCAGAGCTGTAGTACCTATACCAATATTTCCAGTTGAAAAATCACCATATATGATACTATTTGTGAGTGAATTTGATATATACAGTTTATTACTACCAGTTTCATAAAATCCTGCACCATATCCAAGAAAAACATTTCCTGTTCCTGTACGAAGCATTGCTCCGGAATAGGCACCTAGCATAGTGTTATTAGAGGCACTTTCCAGAACTCCTGCAGTGAAAACACCGAGTGCTGTATTATTACTACCAGCTGCATCCGGAGGATCATTATCAGGACCGCCTCTGCCTGATTCCGCTCCTATGAAGGTATTTCCGCTCCCTCCATCGAACCAGTAACCAGAATTGCTTCCAAAGAAAGCATTGTTTACACCGCTCGACATAGCATAACCTGAATTAATGCCATAATATGAGTTGAATCCTCCCGTTGTGGTATTGTATCCGGCTCCGATACCGACAAATGTATTATACCATGCTGTTGAATTTTTTCCTCCGGCATCAGGTCCTAAAAAGACATTACAAATTCCAGAAGTATTATTAAATCCGGCACGATGCCCAATAATCAGGTTTTTTATTCCGGAAGTATTATTAAATCCGGCCCAGTTACCAATAAATGTATTGAAATATCCATTTATGTTTTTATAACCGGCACTGTCTCCGATAAAAGTATTACTGAATCCTATTGTATTACTGAATCCTGCCTTATATCCGATAAAATAGTTCTTTCCTCCTGTAGTAGTATTGTATCCAGCCTGATAACCAATAAAGGAATTATATAAGCCTGAGCTGATATTTAAGCCGCTTTCATGTCCAATGAAATAATTCTTTGGAGTTACATCCATGAAGCTTGTTGGAATCAATCCTTTAGCCCCGAATTCTCCGATTGCAAAGCCTCCTTTTGGAGCTTTTCCAGGCAGTGGCGGATTCATGTTTATTCTGGCTTCATATGGAGTAATAGTAAAGTATTCCTGTATGTCTGCCTTCCCTTTTGCCCCAAACTCTCCGATTGCAAATCCCCCTTTTGCCCCTTTTGCGGTTCTGTCGCCAACATACATTCGAACGCCATCCCCATATACTGCGAAGACGGTCTGATCGAGGTGGTTCTTTACCTCAAATAATACCTCATCCATATTAGTTGTAGTGCCAGCTACACTAAGCTTATTTGCACCACTTAAATTCTGGGATACCAGGGAATAAGGAACTGAAAATAGCTGAGCATCTCCCATAACCTCCCAGACCTCACCATTTAAAATTGATGTTCTGATATATAGAGGTTGAATGTTCCAATCTATTAAAGTGAAATTTTCCACACCTCCTGAAGGCTCAGTCCATACCGCTTCAGGATCTCCGACAATTAGTTTAAACTGTCCGAAATCGTCTGTTTTTACAATATGTTCTTCCTCCCATACATAAACAAGAGGATCAGTTGACTTAAGTATTGCTATCCGGATCTTCAGGTCGGTTCCCTTAAGAATCTCCCCGGATAAATTTCGGGCTATTGCCATGTAATTAAATCCCCTCGGAACCTGGGAAAGTGAAACGGAAGAGACGAAAATCAAAATACAAAACCAAAAAGAGAATCTAGTTTTCATAGCGGTTGGTTTTGGTAAATAATTGGGAGAAAAAAGTTACACCAAATTTCAACGCAAGTCAATTATTTTTGACTAATTGGTATTAATCTGCTGCCAACCGCAATATTCCTTATACGGAGTGTTAATTTATTAACAGTAAAGGCTGCAGATGCAGCCTTTAACTCTAATAATGAATATATTGAAACTCGTGATTGCTATTCCTGATTCGTAATTCCTAATTCCTGATTAAATCCAGGTAACCTATAGTTCCGGGTACATTTTCAGCAATTCCTTTTTCAGCCATCGGGCATCCGGGTACCGGACAATCTATAACTTTATGTTCCTTATTATCAGCAGGCTCCCAGCCCATTGTAAGGTAAAGAACGAAAAAGCCGATTACATAGGCAACAGATACATGCCATCCTTTTTTAATCCATTCAATTACATTTCGTCCTTCAGGAAATTTGTTTGTTATTGCAACACCGGCAGATGATCCAAACCAGATCATCGATCCTCCGAAACCAACAGAGTATGCAAGCATGCCCCAGTCATAATGCCCCTGATCGAGACAAAGTTTTGTAAGTGGAATATTGTCAAATACTGCAGAAAGGAATCCAAGAGCAAATGCTGTAATCCATGAGGCATCGGGAAGCTCTTCCACAGGCATCATTGAAGCACACATTACCAGGCACAACAGGAATATTGTTCCTTTGATTGCTCCCGGTACCTCCTGCCATGGAACCGGCCTGATAAAGGTTCCGATTACGATTGCAATCCAGACCCCAAGTGCAGGCATATCGTAAAGTATATTTGAAATTATAGCTCCTGTAAGGATAAGTCCGACATTGAAAATTTTCATCCAGTCAATTTTTGCTGACACACTGGCGTCCTTCTGAATGCGCTGATATTTGTCCTGTTGCTGAGAAGCGAACCATGCAAAGAACAAGAGGGCTGCTGCTGCGGCAACAAATGCATGCAGAACATTAAATGCACTAACTCCGTCTATCCACATCATTGTTGTTGTGGTGTCACCAACAACGCTTCCGCTTCCGCCGGCATTACTAGCTGCTACTATTGCAGCAATATACCCGATATGTACTTTTTTCTTAAAAACAACAAGAGCAATAGTTCCTCCGATAAGGGCTGCTGCAATATTATCAAGGAAAGAAGAAAGGATAAATACAAAAACCAAAAGTATGAAAGGACCTTTCCAGTCATCAGGCAGAAATTTGGGAAGAACATCCGGGACACCTGATTCTTCGAAAATCTTCGAAAGAATAGCAAATCCTAGCAGAAGACCGAGCAGGTTAAGAATGATTCCCCATTCACCCTGCCTTAATCCTTTGTCCATTATCTGCTCCATCATCGGAGTTTCACCAAAAAGATGCTCGAAGAGATGAAATCCGGGGTCGAAGACTAATTTAAATGTAAGCAGCACGGTCAAACCTATTACCGCGACCCAGAATGTCTGCTTATGAAAAAGTGCAACTCCCAAAAGGATTAGTCCGAATATTATAAATTCTATTCTTATCGGTCCTATGGATGGCACTCCGCCATCTGCTGCAAAAAGTGAGAATGGTAAAATAAGTGCAATCAGTAACATCATAATTCTCTTGCTGTTGCAGAGAGCCAGAGCTTTAAGTGTATTTCTCATACGTTATATTTTTGAAGGAAATTAAATCTGAAATTTAACAGGGTGCCAATTTATAAATATTTTTACATTCCTAAAGCATGATAATATCATCATTTTGAATTATGAGAGGAGGTTAAATCCTGTCACTTTTCTGTCTAAATCTTACAACAACTCATCTATTTTTTATATTTTTGCTGTTTATTTAGATTAAATTTAAATTATAAAAAACCCTCCCTTGCCCTCCCTTATGGTTAAGGGAGGGGTGAATTTCTTCACTCACAGGGAATTACTCCCCTTTTCTTACTTTTTAAGGGAAGGGGATGGGGGATGGGTTAGAAAAAACAAAAGGCAATAAGAATTGTTAATGCTTATAGACAAAGTTGTTGAAAAACAATCAAATGGAAAAAGATCAGGATAAGATATTAAGTGATGTAACCTCCGGTGAATATAAATATGGTTTCTATTCCGATATTGAGATGGAAAAGATTCCAAAGGGGCTGAGTGAAGAGGTTGTGAGAATAATCTCGGCAAAGAAAAATGAGCCGGAATGGCTCCTTGAATTTCGCCTGAAGGCTTACCGTCAATGGCTTACAATGAAGATGCCTTCATGGCCAAACCTTAAGATCCCTCCGATAGATTACCAGGAGATAATATTCTATGCAGCGCCGAAACCACGTCCGAAACTTAACAGTATTGATGATATTGACCCTGAACTGCGAAGAACTTTTGATAAACTGGGAATCCCGCTTACAGAACAGAAACATCTTGCCGGGGTTGCTGTTGATGCAGTAATTGACAGTGTATCAGTAACAACTACTTTTAAAGAAACACTTGCTGAAATGGGTATAATTTTCTGCTCATTCAGCGATGCTGTGAAGGAGTACCCCGATCTTGTTAAAAGATATATGGGATCGGTTGTGCCATATACCGATAACTTTTTCGCGGCCCTCAATTCAGCAGTATTCAGCGATGGTTCATTCTGCTATATTCCGAAAGGAGTAAGGTGCCCGATGGAACTTTCAACATATTTCAGGATCAACTCTGCCAATACCGGACAGTTCGAAAGGACTCTTCTGATAGCAGATGAAGAGAGTTATGTCAGCTATCTCGAAGGTTGCACCGCTCCGTCGAGAGATGAAAACCAGCTTCACGCGGCTATTGTTGAGATTATTGCTGAAAAGAGCGCAGAGGTG
>JADJLX010000004.1 GCA_016709865.1 Bacteroidales bacterium | reverse complement strand
AGGCCGTCAGTATTTACAAACTGCCCATTTAGTTTTTCTGATAGTAATTCCATTGCGTTCTGCAAAAATATAAATCAACACTCTCCGAGGCCACAGGAACATAGTCTGGGCAAAAGCAATGAAGAAGCTGAATGTGAGGAATTTTTCTTTGCGTCTTTGGAGTTTTTTAACTCTAAGGGTTTTCTGCATCATACTCTGATCAGGCCCTACTGAATTACCGTAATAAGCAGATCGGAGATAAACTGTTTAAGCTGATTAGATCCTGAATGCATATCCCAGTCAAACACTTTTGCGTAAGGATGACTGACAATTGTTTTACCATTTCTGCAAGTGAAAAATCCCAGAGAATTTCATAATAGTGAAAATAGAAATTACTATTACGGAAATAAGAAATAACGATTGAAGAGCGTCCGTCCACACAATTGTTTTATGCCTGATTTATTGGTATAGAGCCAGATAGGTATCAGAACAACAATGATTGTTACAAAATAAGGTATGTGAAGAGCATCAAAAAGGCATGCTGTAAAATCTTTATTGAAAGAAGAAGACGAAGGGCGGCTCAAATGACTGTGAGACCAGAAAAAGAGAGAGCCGGTTTTATAGGTTGTGTTTCGAAACGGATATTGAGATAAGTATATCTTGAAACCAGTTTCAGTCTGTAATATATAGGTGTAAGAACGAAAGCAATAAAAAAGGTAACCAACTATTGTACCAAGAATAAATTGCAGATAATAAAGATTATTGTTACCGACATTTCCCGGGATAGAAACAAGCGACACGGCTGAAATCCCGGAGCCAACCATCCGGAATGCCACCAGGAACCATGGCGATTTGCGGTCCCTGTCAAAGAATGTGGTATTTCTTACATGCCGCGAAGCTATAGTTGAAATGAGCATAAGAAGAGAAAATATGCCAGGATGATAATAAAGAGAGAAGAAGAGGACTCATGTATCAGGAAAAAATTATCATTTAAACTCAAACCTAGCGAAAAAGACGGATAATTAATATTTATTTATCTTTACTTTTATTGCTAATAACAAATCATTTAAAAGATATAAACAACCTTAGTGTACCTTCGTGATCCCTTTGCGCCCTTTGTGGTTAACCTTAAATTATTGAACCACAAAGGAACACTAAGGAAGGCGCTAAGGGACACAAAGGAAGAATTAAGATTTAACCAAACTATTAATTTAACAATTATGAAAAAACTCAGACTTCTTATCCGTTCTTATTCTTTACTGCTGTAGCGATGGCTCAGCTGGCAAATTCAGAAAAACTTCCATATAAGTGGGAAGATCTGACCTCTCGAAATTTGCGAAAGCTGTTGAGCTTTCCGCGGTGTTTGTGTTATTCCTATGGGAGTAATTGAAAACACGGACCGCATCTTCCTCTCGGAACAGATATGTATGAATCGCGTGAAATAGCTTTTTATGCAGCACAAAAAGAATATGCAGTAATTTTCCCACCATACTTTTTCGGACAGATCTTTGAGGCCGGGCACCAGGCCGGAACAACCCTTTACAGCAATGAACTGTTGTGGAAAATGCTTGATGAGACCTGTAAAGAGTTATCAAGAAACGGATTAAAGAAGATCATTCTTCTAAACGGACATGGCGGGAACACCTCTTTTCTTCAGTATTTCTGTCAGTCGCAGCTTGCGAAACAGGAGGATTATGTAGTTGTTATGTTCCGTCCGGGAAACGACCCTGTAAACAGTGCTGAGATCAAATCTCTTAAAAAGGCAAAACTCGATGGTCATGCAGGAGAAGAGGAGACATCGATGATGTATTTTATGAATCCCGATTATGTTGATCAGGCTGCACTTACAAAAGAATCAGGTCTCAATCAGGATAAACTGAAAGGCCTTCCGTTTGGCTATACAGGAATCTGGTGGTATGCCCAGTATCCGAATCATTTTGCAAGTGATGTAAATACACCCAATAAAAGACTTGGTGAATTGTTGATAACCAGCGAAGCGGGGACAACTGGCAGAACTGATTAAGTACATGAAGACCAATACATCAGTTAAGCAGCAGTACGATGAATTCTTTAAGAGAGCGGATAATCCAATTCAGAAATAGGCTCACGACGCACGACGCACGATGCACGGGTCGTGAGACGTGAGTCGTTAGTCGTGTGCCGTTAGGGCAAGCCGTTCCAGAATCCAGGTCTTATTTAATTTCGTGTACGTCAGGCGGTCGTGTAACCGCCTTTCGTCATTCTGCCAGAATTCAAACCAGGAGGGAATTATGCGGAACCCACCCCAGTGTGGAGGACGGTCTACATTTCTGTCTGAAAAAGTTGTTTATAGTATTCATGCCGTTCCTCAAGATAATGTCTTCCGGGCACAGCAGTACTCTGTTTGCTTGCCCAGGCTGAGAGCTGGCTCTCCTCGGACGGGTGCTGAAATATGCATCTGATTCCTGGGATGAAATCTTTTCTGCAACACCTTCGATCCTGACCTGTCGTCCGGATTCATGCCAGTAAAACAATAGTGCAACATTTGGATTGGCTGCCAGCTGAGATCCTTTTTACTCTCGTAATTTGTAAAAAGACAAATCCATTTTCTCCATATTCTTTCAATAGAACAGTCCTGAGAGAGACTTTTCCATCTGGTGTTGAGGTGCCAAGAGATACTGAATTTGGAATGGCAGCTCCGGAAGCGAGATGTTCTTTATACCAGTTATCGAACTGAATAATAGGGTTTTGATTTACAGAGTCTTCAGAAAGAATCGTATTCAATGACATTTTGTTAGTATGAATTATTATTAAAGTAACATTGATTTAAATGCAATGTTCTGGTTTTCCAGAAATAAATGAAACCCATTAACCACAAAGGACACAAAGGTCCCGATAGCCATCGGGATACACAAAGGACACAAAGAACTGAATTACATGGTTTTAACTTTGTACCTACTTGGTACTCTTAAGTTTCAGCGAAGACGCACTTAATGGTTAAGAAGATCCATCTGCGGTAAAATTCTTACCGGAACATTCTCTTAGAAATAATTTTTATAACTTGACGCAAATAAATTTTATTGCCATGACTTACAAAAAACTCAACATCACAATAACAGTACTCGTTGCTGTTTTAATGCTTGTACAGCTAAACTCATGCAAAGTTAAAGATCCGTCCGATCTTTCAAAAGAGAGTATAATTCCAAAACCGGTAACAGTAACCTCAACAGGAGAATACCTCACGCTTAAAGCTTCAACAAAGATATTTGTGCAGGGAGAATCGGAGGAAGTAAAAATGGTTGGATCGTACCTTGCCGAAAGACTCAAGCCTGCAACTGGATTTGAATTTGCAGTCGAGTCAGCTGCGGTGGCTCCAAAGTCAGGGATTTATCTGACGCTTGCCGGGACTGATACAAAATCCGGTGACGAAAGTTACGAGATTATAATAACCAAAAAACTATTAACCCTATCTGCTAAAACTCCGGCAGGATTATTCAGAGGTGTCCAGACTATCAGGCAGATTCTTCCTGCAAAAATTGAACTTGCATCGAAACAGGAAGGTCCGTGGGAGATTGCAACAGGAATGATAACCGACTTTCCTGATTATACTTACAGGGGAGCAATGCTTGATGTGTCGCGTCATTTTTTCAGCACAACGGATGTAAAAAGAGTTGTAGATCTGATATCATACTATAAAATGAATTACCTGCACCTGCATCTGTCTGACGATCAGGGCTGGAGAATTGAAATCAAATCATGGCCGAATCTGACTGCACATGGCGGAAGCACCCAGGTTGGTGGTGGTAAGGGCGGATTCTATACACAGGAAGAGTATTCTGATATAGTTAAATATGCTCAGGAGCGTTATGTAACAATTGTACCGGAAATAGATATGCCCGGGCATACCAATGCAGCTCTTGCGTCATATGCAGAACTTAACTGCGATGGGAAAGCCAGGGAATTATATACAGGAACAGAAGTTGGTTTCAGCACATTCTGTACGAAGAAAGACATTACTTACAAATTTATTGATGATGTAGTCAGAGAGATTTCAGCTCTTACCCCGGGAGAATACTTTCATATTGGAGGCGATGAATCTCATGCGACAAAAAAAGAGGATTATATTCCTTTCGTAGAAAAAGTCCAGGATATTGTACTTGCTCATGGCAAAAAGGTTTTGGGCTGG
Source organism: Bacteroidales bacterium (assembly GCA_016709865.1). Lineage (NCBI taxonomy): Bacteria > Pseudomonadati > Bacteroidota > Bacteroidia > Bacteroidales > Bacteroidales bacterium. The sequence continues at coordinate 102,711 of JADJLX010000004.1, read as the reverse complement.
GATGAAATCTCATTATCAAAACTGAAAGCCAATTCCGTTGCTCAGTTCTGGGCTAACGCAGAAAACGCAACCAGGGCTGTAGGTCAGGGAGCAAAAGTCTTAATATCTCCGGCATCGAAAGCATATCTCGACATGCAGTATGATAAAAATACAAAACTCGGATTGCACTGGGCTGCTTATATTGAAGTTGATAATGCATATAACTGGGATCCGGCAACACTTGTTCCGGGCATTTCAAAGGAAAATATTCTTGGAGTTGAGGCACCACTATGGTCGGAGACAATTACCAACATCGACGAAATTGAATATATGTTATTTCCAAGGCTTCCGGGTATTGCGGAAATAGGCTGGACTGCAACACCTGCAAGAGACTGGGATGAGTATAAGGTCAGACTTGCAAATCATGGAGCAAGAATGAGTGCCTTAGGGATCGATTTTTATAAATCAACCCTTGTTCCCTGGATTGAGTAGAGCCACTTTTCGGAGAAAGCAGCATGTGTTATATTCTTAACAGATGTTTTACCATCTGGTCCGGGTACCTGGTTGGTGAAGGAGACGTGTATAATTTCATCTGATCCCTGTATTATGGCAGGATAGTGTCCTCTGACCTCGCTTCCTGGCTCACCGTTGACAAGAGTTTTTCTGTATGGCCATGTTTTCCTTCGTCAGGGGAGAGCCATACAGATAAACGATGTCTTCCTTCCTCAACATCATTATGAGCGACCACCCAGTTTCCGCTCTTTAAAACAACAATGTCAGCTGCTGTTCCGGGATTCGGGATTTCTGAATCTTCGACGGTGCTCCATGTTTTTCCCCAATCTTTTGAGATGCTTTTCATAAGTCTTTTAGGAGGAGGACCATTATCGCGCATATAGGCGATTATTGAACTGTCTTTCAGGAGAGCAAGAGCGGGCTGAACAGCTCCGGCGCCAACAATTGGTTCACTGAATTGCCATGTCTCACCACCATTTAGTGTAATTGCGATCAGAGAAAAATCAAAACCGTCTGAATAGAGAGGTAATAAAATCCTGTTTCCGGCAATGAGTGGCTTATTGCGTGTCTGCCAGCCAATCCTTCGCATTAGCGGATAACCAAGCTGGGCCTTGACTTTCTCACCTTTTTCATCAGTATCACTTCCGTTACTGATAAGGTTCAATCCTTTTGCGATGCCCAAATAATGGCTTCGTGCTTCTTCCCATAATGCTTCAGTAATTGTTCCTGACCCGTTTTTTTTTATGTAGCCGGAGGAGACCAGGCTCAAATAGTATTCATCATATTTCCGGTTCAGAGTTTTTACAAACTCATCGTTTCTGCCAATGCCTTCCGGAGAATTTCCATCAGGTTTAACATGAATCATATCCTGCCATTTCCATTCAGGGGCACCAGATTCCTGCAGATAATTATCACTTATACGATATTTGAGAACAGACGATTGCCACTGGTATGCAAGAACAGTGTACCATACCAGCCACAGCTGTTTGTTATTGTCAATAAAGAGTACAGGGTTGATATCGGGGAAATCAGGAACATCAGCCATTGTGAATGGTTCTCCCCATGTATTGGTATTATGGTTATAACGGGCACCTTTTATTGCGACATCATCAGCAGTTCTTTCTCCGCTTCCATGAAACCAGGCAGCAAGAAGATCCCCGTTAGGCAGTTCCACAATAGTAGAGCCATGACAATGTTTATCCTGCAAAGGGAAGATACTTTCCAGGATCAATGAATCTGCCTTAATCCCCGATTTGTTTGAATCATTATTCCCGGAGGAGCAACCGGAAAGGAGTACCATTAAAAACAACACCAGAAGAGAATAATAATGTTTCATGGGTCTTTTTTTAATAAAGATAAAGTAAAAATAAAGTAATAAAAAAGGCATTGACAGGGAATTCAGTTCTCATTCAAATAGTTACTTTTGCCACCATAAATAATCTGACATGAAAAAGTGGTTTGCCGGTGACGCATTTGCCGTGATGCACATCAGGAATTTCAGATTCTATCTGTTTTTCCGGATCCTAATGACAATGGCCACTCTTATGCAGTCAGTTATCGTGGGATGGCAGATATATGATCTGACACATAATGTATTATGGCTTGGATTTATTGGTCTTGTGGAGGTTATTCCACAGGTAAGCATTTCTCTCTTTGCCGGGCATTACATTGATTTATGGAACCGGCGCAAAATAGTTAATTACACAACCCTTCTTCTTATTCTCGGATCAGCCATACTATTGATATACAGCACAAACACAGCCTATTTCACAGAACGTTTCGGGATTCTGCCCGTATTCATAACAATATTTTTAACTGGATTATCACGCGGAATATTAGCCCCGGCCCAGGTTGCTCTGATGGGACAGCTTGTGCCAAGGAACCTTTACGCCAATGCTGCTACCTGGAACAGTGCCAACTGGCAGATGGCAGCGGTTCTTGGTCCGGCTATCGGAGGCATGGTTTACGGCTTCCATGGAATTATTGCTGCTTATACTCTTGTATTAAGCTTATATACGCTGGCCTTTTTTATGATCATGTTTGTTAAAACTGGCATACATCAGGTTGTCGGGACAGCAGAAGGAGTTTTTACCAGAATAAGAAGCGGCATAGATTTCGTGTTTAAGACACCAGAACTACTTGGGGCATTCACCCTCGATATGTTTGCTGTTTTATTCGGAGGGGCTGTGGCATTACTTCCTGTTTTTGCGTCGGATGTATTGTTTGTCGGGCCCCAGGGGCTTGGATTGCTGAGAGCCTGTCCGTCAATAGGGGCAACTATAATGGCATTCGTTCTGATGTTTCGTCCGCCAATGAAGCATTCGGGAAAAATGCTTTTCATTGCTGTTACCGGGTTTGGGCTTAGTATGATTGGCTTTGCCCTTTCAAAGAGTTTTATATTATCAGGGATCCTTCTGGTTCTCAGCGGAGCCTTTGACAGTGTTAGTGTAGTTATCAGAGGAACTATTCTTCAGTTGTTTACACCTGATGAGATGAGAGGAAGAGTTGCATCAGTAAACAGCATCTTCATCGGTTCCTCCAATGAACTTGGGGCTTTCGAATCGGGTGTAACTGCCAAAATTATGGGGTTGGTGCCATCGGTGGTTTTTGGCGGAATCATGACCCTTGCAGTAGTCGTTACAACAGCAAAGATAAACAGACCTCTCAGGAGATTATCGCTTCAGAAAAAGATGTAAGACCAGGACGACACGTAACATTTATTTGCTTAATATCAGACTGTTTAGTAAATTTATCATAGCAAAATTAAATCTCAGGAATTCTAATAAGGGGAGAAGTGATTTAACTGTTAGAATTCACCAATGCATTTTAGATAAATAGGAAGACAATTTTAAAAATTGGCTTTTATGGATACTACAAATGGTCATGGCCCTTTTACCCACAGCAAGATCTTCTTAAGAAACACCTGGAAAAACATTTCGAACCTTGGATTGGATTCAAGAGACAACCAGCCGCAAACGAGAGCCTATGTTTTAAGCAATCAGATCAATTTTATTCTGGCTTCGACAATGACTATCCTTGGTTTGGTTCTGCTAACCAGACTGAAGTTAGAGGATCGTCCGGTTACTCTGGGACATATGAGGATCTGGTATACACTGATTCTGAGCATAATAAACCTCCTGCTGGCAAGGTTTAAACAAAACCAGTTAAGCAAGATCTCGCTTATCTTTCTGGCGCCAATGATTTTTATTATAATACCAATTATATCGGGATATGTAGAGGAAGAGGGGTATTTATACAACGCATATGTTATGATTGCAGCCTCCATAATTCCGCAGCTGGTAATAAATTCGGAAAAAGAAAAATATTTCTACTGGTCTTCTATGTCATTTTATTTTCTGATGGTATTCAGCATTGACTTTCTGGCATTAAATTTTGGCAAAGTCGACCTGCCGATTACCAAACATATCAGGGAGTATTTCTTTATTGATAAGCTGGCCCATGTTATGGTATTTTTCTTTATGAATGTCAGCATATACCATCTCAGGAAAGTAAACTTCAGGTACGAAGACCGTCTTTATATTAAAAACCAGATTCTCAATGATCAGAATCACAAACTCCAGGAAAACAGCAGGAAGATACTTCAGCAGAAAGAGATAATTGAACAGCACAGTACAGCGATTAACGACAGTATAAATTATGCAGCAATGATTCAGCAGGCAGTATTACAGCCGCCTGATTTTATGAAGGAATGGGGGATGTCAAATTTCATACTTTACAAGCCCAAGGCAGTAGTAAGCGGTGATTTTTACTGGGGTATGAGTAAAAAGGATACAGTTATTATCGTTGCAGCAGACTGTACCGGTCATGGTGTACCGGGTGCTTTTATGTCGATGCTGGGACTGACTTTTCTGGATGACATATTCAGCACATACGAATTTAAGAAGGCGTCGGAGGTTTTAGATAAACTAAGGGAGCTGGTAATCCATAAGCTCAGGCAAAGAGGCAACACATATGAAATGAGAGATGGCATGGACATTTCTCTTTGTATAATCAACAGGAAAGCCGGGACACTTGAATTTGCAGGAGCAAATAATCCTCTCTATCTGATAAGGGATGGAAACCTTATTAAAATTCCTGCAGACAAGATGCCGATCGGGATCTACTCATCTGTTCAAAATCTTTTTACAAACAATAATTCAGACCTTAAGAAGGGCGACCGGATTTACATGTTTTCCGACGGCTATGCCGATCAGTTCGGGGGCAAAGGTGGCAAAAAGCTGATGTACAGACAGTTTCAGGAACTACTCTTGCAGCACCATAAAAAGCCCATGGACGAACAGAAAATCATCCTTAACAACTATTTTGAAGAGTGGCGCGGCGACCACGTTCAGGTTGATGATGTGCTGTTGATTGGGATATTGATCTGATATTCAAATAACAAAGTCATAAAAAATACAGTACAAGGCTGCCTAAAACGCTTTTTTCAGTAATATAATTAAATATATAGTTGTAAATCTAAAAAAACAGTTATATCTTTGAAAAAATAGTTACAGATATGAAACGACTTACAAGAAAAGAAGAGGAGGCGATGAAAATCCTCTGGAAAGCAAAGAAGGGATTCATAAAGGAGCTAATTGAACTGCATCCTGATCCCAGGCCTCTTTATACAACTTTCTCAACAGTCATAAGGGGACTGGAAGAAAAGGGATATGTTGACCATAAGGCTTATGGGAAGAATCATGAGTATTTTCCGCTTGTAAAAAAGGAAGAATACAGGAAGAAGTTTATGAAAGATGTCGTTACTGATTATTTTGGATCATCCTATAAAAATGTTGTGTCTTTTCTTGTAGACGAGAAAAAGTTAAGTGCCGATGATCTGAAAAAGTTAATCCAAATCATAGTGAAAGGGAAAAAAGATGAATAACCTACTTTTATATTTTCTCAAGGTATCAGCCGGGACAACGATGTTATACCTGTGTTATCTCCTGTTTTTCTCAAAGGACACATTTTACCTTAGAAACAGGATTTTGCTGATAATGATGCTGATACTGCCGGCTTTCTTTCCTGTAATTAAAATCCCTGTTTCAGTTAATATTCCCACTGTGTCAGAAACAGTTATCCCATCTGATAGTTTCTTTCTTTCAGATTCTGGTCTTGGAACAACATTGTCTGCATCCGTTAATTCATTCGATTACAACAGATTATTTACACTGATCTATTTTACAATTGCCGGAGTTCTGTTTATTAGAATAATTATCAGTTTGATAAGCACATACAAAATAATAAGAGGGGCAAGAATTGAGAACAATCAATTCCCGAAAATTGTAATTTCTGATAACCACGTACCTCCTTTCTCATTCTTCCCTTATGCAGTTATTCCTTCTGAAGATTATAAAACCGGGAATTATAAGGACCTTCTTGATCATGAGTTCGCTCACATCAGACAGGGGCACACATTTGACCTGCTTTTATGTGAGTTTTTTATAGCATTTCAATGGTTTAATCCATTTATCTGGTTAATAAGGCGTTCGATAGTTCTGAATCACGAATACCTGGCCGACAAAGTTACTCTAATCAATATGAAAGGTGTAAAAGAATATCAATACAGACTACTTAATTTTCAGTCGGGATTTAAAAATATCTCGCTTGCACACAGTTTCAACAGTCTGATAAAAAGCCGAATAATTATGATAAACAAAAATCCAACCCGAAAATATGCAATGATGAAGACTTTCATCATTCTGCCAATAATGGCATTTTTAGTTTATGCTTTTGCAACGCCGGAATATAAAAGTGTTGAAACTGAAATGGAACCTTTGATTATTTACCAGTCAGCCGGTATTATTCAGAAAGAGGTGAAGGGAATTGTTCTCAAGGATGATGGCAGCCCTCTTCCCGGAGTATATATTATGAATACCGGCACAGAAGGAAATGCTTTCATAGCAACAACAGGTAATGATGGACGTTTCTCAATAATGAAGGTGCCGGCTGATGCATCACTGATATTTACTTGCCGAGGGTATAAGAGCAGAACATTAAAACCTGATTTTAATATAGAAATGTCAGTGAAAATGGAGAAGGACTCTGAAACAAGGATTGCTATGGAAGAAGTTAAATCCGCTCCTGCTTTTTCTCAGGGACCAGAAAGGCCTGTTGTGATTGATGGGAAAATTAGTGATAAAAACATAACAGATGCCATAAAAGATCTTGGTTATAATATGGGAATTAGTAAGATGATTTCAGGAAAGGAAGCAACTGATAAGTATGGTGAAAAGGGAGCAAATGGAGTTTATGAAATCATAAGCAGAGTAAAAGCTCTGGAAATGGGACTTAAGCCACCTTTCCCAAGGTTGTCTCCTGATGATTATCCTACATTCCAGAATCAGCATGCCAACACTTTTTCTGAGTGGGTGACGGCTCATGCCATTTATCCTGAGGAGGCAAAGGAAAAGAAAATTGAAGGATGGGTCTCTGTAAGTTTCAGGATTGAACTAGATGGTACTGTTAGTAATGTTTTTCCTAATGCGGGAATAGTTGATCCCATATTGATGAATGAAATAATCAGAGTTGTTCAATCTTCCCCTAAATGGGATAGTCCAAAGAATAAAAATGTCGACGAGCCATATTCTAAGGGTCTTCAACTTCATTTCAAACTTCCTGATCAAATATTGAATGAATCACCATTTATAGTTGCAGAACAAATGCCTAAGTATCCAGGAGGAGATGCCGAACTACTTAATTTTATTAAAAACAATACCAAATATCCCGAAACCGCAAAAGCTGAAAGAATTGAAGGAAGAGCTATTATTAGGTTTATTGTTAATCCTGAGGGAAATGTTGAAGGATTATCAATTCTTAAGGGAGCTCATCCATTACTTGATGCTGAAGCAGTCAGGGTTGTCTCAACAATCAGGGGGTTCAAACCAGGCATGCAGGGAGGTAAGCCGGTTTATGTCTGGTACATGGTCCCCGTAAATTTTAGTCTCGACAATGTTCTGGTAGGTTCTAACCAATCTTCATCAGAGAAGCTTTTTCTTAACACTTCTGAAGTTGAGATTTTAAAGTTTTTGGGTATGAATACAGGTTACCCGCAGGAAGCAAAAAGTGCTTCTGATACCGGAAGAGTATATGTAGTGGTGAAACTCAAAAAAGGAGGCATTGACAAGGAATGTAAGGCTTTTACAGAAAAAACCGGAATCAAGGCACCTTTTCTTCCTGAAGTTGTAATTGTCGGATATAAATCATCTTCTCCAGGACCAAATGAGATCAGACCCGGCTTTTCTCCTGTGAAATCCACCGGAAATGGTCTGATTGCTCTGCAGCAAGAATCAGTTCGGGTTGCCAACATGCTTTCTGTTAATGAAATACCTGATTGGTTGGATAAAGACATGGAATTTGTAATTACACTTATCTATACACTCAAGTAATAAAAGTGGTAAGATGAAAAAAGGATTGATTTTTTTAATGTTTTTAACATTTTCACTTTCAGCCCTGTCGCAGAAAGGAAAAGTCACAAGTGCAATTAGCTATACTGATCAGGGGATGCTCGATAAGGCGAAGGAGGCAATAGATCAGTCACTTCAAAATGAAAGCACCAGAAACTGGCCCAATACCTATTTTGCGAAGGGAAAGCTTTGTCAGGCTGTTTTCGATTCTGAAAATCCTGATTTCAAATCATTGTATTCTGATCCGCTTGAGGAAGCATATATTTCATATGAGAAAGCAGTGGAACTCGATCCCAAAGGGACGATGAAAAAGAAGATTATAACAAATCTGATTTATAACTCTCTGGCTGTAAATCTTTATAATCAGGGGAGTGCAAGGTTTGAAAACAAAGAATTTGAAGGTGCGCTCAAATCTTTTGAGACTCAGATTAAGATTACAGAAAGTGATAAGTATGCAGGCACTGTTGATACCGGCATGTATTATAATGCCGGACTGGCAGCTGTTAATTCAAAGAAGTACAGTGAAGCAATAAAGTACTATGAAAAATGTACAGAGATGAAATATCTTGGTGTTAGACCCTACTTTGAAATCCAGGCATGTTATATGGAGCTTGGTGATACACTAAAAGCAGAGTCTATTCTTAAAAACCTCACAACAAAGTTTCCAGACGATAAAGACATATATCTTCAATTAATAGATCTCTACATTAAGAGCAATAAGAATGAAGAAGCTCTGAAGTATATTAAGGTAGCGAAAGAAAATGATCAGAAGAATTTCAGTCTTTATCTGGCATCAGGGATAATATATCTGAATCAGAATAAGTATGATGAAGCCATTGCAGATCTAAGCAGGTCAATTGATATTAAGTCAGATTATTATGATACACAATATGCTCTTGGGATTGCATATATTAACAAGGCTGCCGAAATGAACACCAAAGCAAACGATATATTAGATATTAAGAAATACAATGAAGCTGTTGAAGAGTTAAACACAGTTTATGCCAGGGCCCTTCCATTTATGGAAAAGGCAAACGAGCTTAAGCCGGATGATATTGAAACAATGAGTCGTCTGCAGGAGCTTTATTACAGACTTAAAGCGAAAGATCCTGCTCTTGGTCAGAAATATACTGACATAAAATCAAAAATTGATTCTGCCAGGAAATAATAGTCTAAAACAGGTCTGTCTTTTTAGTTTATCGTTAGCAGGTGATAGGGGGCGGCTGGAGAGCCGCCCCTTTAAATTAATCCACAATTTAATCTGCTACTTTTTTTCATTAGCCCCCGGACAAACCCAGTAGGTATAGCTTGTTGTTGATTTAAAAGCAGGATCGTTGATACCCTGGATTTCAGCGATATGTTTTTTGGTGTGCTCCAACTGCATATGTGCATTATGGGCACCTTTATTTGCCCATGCCTCAGTGAGGCAAAACAACGTGCTGTCGGTATATGACTGAAACAGTGAATAATCGAGGCATCCGGGCTCTTTTGCCAGGACTTCTGCCTTGCAGGCGTCGAATGATTGTTTGAGCAATGCCACATTCTCGGGCTTAACTTTGCGTTCAAAGCGCATAACAACAATCATGGAATCCTTATTATATGCACAGTCATTATTTGCGGCATCTTTTTTAACACCACCATTGCACGAAACAAGCATTAGCAGGCCAGCCAATCCGAAAAGAAGGTTTTTCATGTGTATTGATTTTGAGATTAGGTAAAATAAATAACCGGAATAAATTTATCCATATAATTTGATAAAACAAGGAACATTTTCAGGTTAAATATTAGAATTGACGAAGGAGATTCCTCGCTGGCGCTCAGGATCCCCCGCATTCAGCAGGAACTATATACAAAAGCAAATAAAATAATTAAGAAATTAGTTGTATAACTAAACAATTCGTTGTATCTTTGGTATGATTAATGTTTAAATGTATTAGGAGACATTAATAAAGAAATTCAAGTATTCACTCTAATTCAGCAGCCATGGAAAGAGACTTGAAAAGAATTCCTGCATTTGACGAAATCGTTTTTGAAATCAGGAACAAAAATTACGGGGCATATCTGCTGCGTAAGAACTATAACCGGAACGTATTAATCTCTTTGTTTGTAGGATGTGTAATTATTGCAACAGCAGTAATTGTGCCATATCTGAATGCTAAAGCACTGGAAGACAGAACCAGAAGGGCAGAGAGAGTTGTTGAGATCAGGATTGAGAATCTCGATCAGCCAAATGAAGTTGTTGCCCCGCCACCAACTCCGCCGCCTCCCGTGGAAACGGTTCAGCAGGTGAAATATGTTCCTCCTGTTGTTGTCGACACTGTTAAACCTGAGGATAATGTGCAGCTTATGACAGCAGATGAGGCACAGATTGAAGTAAAAAATGAAGAGGTGATCGAAATACAAACTGAGGTTAAAGAGGAAGTAGCGGAAGCAGAACCTGAACCGGCACCATTTACTGTTGTTGAAGAGATGCCGGAACCTCCCGGAGGAAACTCCGGACTTCTGAAGTACATCGCAGATAATACACGGTATCCGGCGGTTCCTCAGGAAAACAATATCCAGGGGACGGTAATCGTGAAGTTTTGTGTAACCTCCAAGGGGGGAATTGATCAGGTAAGTATTCTCAGACCTGTTGATCCTGATCTTGATGCTGAAGCTATAAGAGTAGTAAAAACGCTTCCGACATTCAGGCCCGGGAAGCAGGGAGGAGTCCCTGTGCCTGTGTGGTTTACTGTTCCGATAAAGTTTCAGATTAAGACGACACCCTGAACAGTTTTTTGTTAATTTCAGAATAGTCTGCCGGTTTCCTTGGAGATTCTCAGTATCTTAGTGGATTACAAATAATCCATAAGCAAATGAGCTCCAAAATTCTATTCTTATTTCTGTTTGCCTTAATAATAAACAACCTGGTTATCGGTCAGGAAAAGAGCCAGAAGATTACCATTACAGGAGTGGTGTCAGATATAAATCAGCATCCGGTTTCCGGTGCTGTAATGATGATTGATGGTGTAAAAACCAACCGGATAACAGATAATAAAGGGAAATACAAAATCAAAGCAACAGTTGCGGCAAAGAAAATAGGTATATTAACCAATTCCCCGGCTAAAATTGAAGAATTGATTGCCGGACGGGCTGTTATCAATTTCACACTCGACACCTCTGTTGTTAAACAAATACCCGGACAGAAAGATAAGTCCGGTGAAGAAGAGGTTAATATCGGATACGGAACAGAAAAAAGAAAAAACCTGACTACTCCTGTAAGCAAAATAGATGCAAGGCGGGAGAGATATGCATCCTATAACTCAATTTATGATCTGTTCAGAGGAGAAATTCCAGGGGTGGTGGTTGATGGAAAAAGCATCAGAATAAGGGCGGCAGCATCGCAGCTGGCAAGCAATGAACCACTTTTTGTTGTTGATGGAGTTCCTGTAAACAGTATAGATGATCTTGCTCCTCAGATAATAAGATCAATTGAAATCCTAAAGGGTTCGGCAGCATCTATTTACGGATCAAGAGGATCCAATGGGGTGATATTAATTTCTACTGCAGATCCCAAAAAAGGCAAATGATCAGATCATAAAATATGAAAGCAATTATAATAGGTGCAACAGGACTGGTTGGGAATCAGATTCTCAACGAACTTCTCAGGGACAACGATTTTTCGGAAGTGAGGATTTTTGTGAGAAAAACTACCGGAATCAGCAGTCCCAAACTGAAGGAAATTGTTAGTCCAATGAAAGATATAGATTCTCTGGGTCCGGAAGTTCAGGGGGATATTCTTTTCAATGCCATAGGCACAACAATAAAACAGGCAGGCAGCAAGGAAGAACAGCAGCGGATAGACCGTGATCTGCCAATATCGTTTGCCAGACTTGCCTCCGGTAACGGGGTAAAGCTTATGGTAAATGTATCAAGTGTAGGGGCGAGCCTGAAAGGCAACTTCTATTTAAAAACAAAAGCAGAAATGGAAGTCGGCACAGAAAAGTATTTCCCGGATTCTGTATTTCACTTCAGACCCAGCTTACTGGTTGGTGACCGTAAAGAATTCAGACTGGCAGAAAAAATTGCATCCGGAGTAATGAAAGTTATAGACCTGGTACTTATTGGATCGTCAAAGAAATACAGGAGTATGCCAACAGATAAGCTGGCAAAAGCTATGATAATGTTAAGTAAAAATCCTGCAGGGAAAACGAAAGTTCTATATTATCAGGAAATTATGCAATGTCTCTGATCGGCTTATTTTGATCTGAGATATTGTGTTGGCCATTTAATGTCTTCATTCAGTTCTTTTGCTGCACGAAGCGGGAAATAGGGATTTCTAAGCAACTCCCTGCCTAACAGAATCAGATCTGCCTTTTCCTCCTGTAGTATTGATTCTGCCTGTCCGGTTGAGGTTATTAAACCAACGGCAGAAGTAAGTATCCCTGTTTTCCTTACAGCATCTGAGAAAGGTACCTGAAACCCTGGCCCGGCAGGTATTTTGGCATTATGAACATTGCCGCCCGAAGAGCAGTCTATCAGATCCACCCCTGCCTTTTTAAGAACTGAGGCAAGTTTAACACTCTCTTCTACAGTCCAGCCTCCATCTGTCCAGTCGGTAGATGAGATTCTTACAAAGAGAGGATTTTCTGAAGGCCAGACCGATTTAACAGCTTCGATTACTTCCCTTAACAGACGAATCCGGTTATCAAAAGAGCCGCCATATTCATCGGTGCGATGGTTACTGATTGGTGACAGAAATTCCTGAATGAGGTAACCATGTGCACTATGTATTTCAATTACATTAAAGCCGGCGACCAGTGCCCGGTATGCAGCTGTTTTAAAACTTTCAATAATCTTGTTAATCCCTTCCTTAGTCAGTGATTCGGGGTTCCGGTCGCTTTCTAAAAATGGAAGTTCACTTGGTGCAACTGTTTTCCATCCGCCATTATTTTCATCAAGTTGCCTGCCTCCCTCATGCGGAACTGCACATGATGCTTTTCGTCCTGCATGAGCAAGCTGTATCGCGGCAACTGATCCATGTCTTTGCACAAACCGGGCAATCCGGGTAAGTCCCGGAATATGCTCATCGCTCCAGATACCAAGATCAGCAGGGGTAATTCTTCCTTCAGGAGCCACAGCTGTTGCCTCAACTATAATCAGTGCAGTGCCGCCAACAGCCCTGGTTCCATAATGTGTCAGATGCCAGTCGTTTGCCAGTCCGTCTGCGGCTGAATACTGGCACATAGGTGACATTACTATCCTGTTTTTCAGGGTGATATTCTTAATTGTAAGGGGTGAAAATAGCTTTGACATACTTCATAAAGATTTCATGGAAAGGAATATGATCTCAAAGGTAAAGGTTCTGTACGGAAAATCCATAAGCAAGTCAGATGCATAAATACAGGCATCAGGCATTTTTTCAATTAAACAGATCATTATCTTTATGAAGAAAAGGTATTCATTCATTAAAACAGTTTAAACATGAAGAAGGTTTTGTTGTTATTCTTTTCCTGCATTATTATATCGGCATCAGTATTGGCTCAGGATGCAGAAGCTAAACTGAAAGAAAAAGGAATTGTTCTTGTAAAACCATCCAGTCCTGTTGCCAATTATGTAAATGCTGTCAGGGTCGGTAATTTACTTTACCTGGCAGGCAAAGGGCCAACGAAACCTGATAATACAAACATTACAGGAAAGGTTGGCAAAGACCTGTCAATTGAGCAGGGATATGAAGCAGCCAGGCTGACTGCAATCAATCATCTGGCTGTAATAAAGAGTGAGCTTGGTTCGCTGAACAAAGTAAAGAGGATAGTAAAGGTTCTGGGGATGGTCAATTGTACCGAAGATTTCAAAGATCAGCCGAAAGTAATAAATGGTTACAGCGACCTGATGGTTGAGATTTTTGGAGAGAAAGGAAAGCATGCCCGTTCGGCAGTTGGTATGTATGCTCTGCCTTTTAATATGGCAGTTGAAGTTGAGGTGGTTGTGGAGATTGAGGATAATTGAGAGAGTATTATTGTTTAAAAGCTCAGGAAAACAACAGAACAGGTGGATTCAACTGACTTGCATAAAATTATTAATGTCCGCTTTCTGACTGAAAGCACATTTGTTTTGAGGTTCGACCGAGGCAAGATGGATTTTAAGCCTGGGCAACATATTATTGTTGGGCTGAAAGGAGAATTGAATCAGAGAGAGTATTCAATTTATAGCGGTGAGAATGACGATTACCTCGAAATACTTGTGAGGGAGGTTCCCGAAGGAAGTGTCTCACAGCAACTCAAAAACTGCAAGCCGGGTGATTTCCTTCAGGTTAACGGACCATTTGGTTCTTTTGGCATTGAGAAATTTGATCTGCTTACAAGGAAGCATGTCTTTATTGCCACAGGCACCGGAATTTCACCATTTCACAGCATGGTCAGATCTTATCCAGAAATTGATTATACTCTTATACATGGTGTAAGGTATGCAGATGAGGCATATGAAAGGGATGAATATGATCCCTCAAGGTATATTTTGTGCACTTCAAAAGAAACCACCGGAGGAAAAAAAGGCAGGGTCACCAGGTATCTGTCAGGTTTCCTGGTGAAATCGGGGATGTTGTTTTATCTCTGCGGAAACAGCAATATGATCTATGAGGTCAGCCACATATTACAAGACAAAGGGGTACCGTCTGAAAATATTCTGACGGAGGTGTATTTCTGAAGTTTTGCCCACGTTCCTTTGCCCCCTGCCCCCTGAAGGGGGTTCTGTAAGTCGCTGATAATGTGAAAGTCCCCTTTAGGGGATTTAGGGGCCTTCTTCATGTAATTAAAGTTCAATACCCACAGGGCAATGATCTGACCCGGTTATATCTTCGAGGATAAACGCCTCTTTTACTGATGGGAGGAATGCCTCACTTACAAGGAAATAATCGATTCTCCAGCCAACGTTTTTGGATCTGGCCCCCAGTCTGTAACTCCACCATGAGTATCTGTCAGTCTCATCGGGATGCAACCGGCGGAATGTATCGGCAAATCCATTTTGTATAAGCCGGTCCATACCATCAATCTCTTCCTTCATATAGCCGGCTGTTTTGTTGTAATTGGCTTTTGGACGGGCAAGATCGACAGGTTTATGTGCGACATTCAGGTCGCCGCAGATAATTACCGGTTTTGTTTTTTCAAGAGTTTTCAGGTAACCAAGAAAAGCTTTATCCCAGTCCTGCCGGTACCCCAGCCTTTTAAGCTCACTGCCTGAATTGGGAACATAGACATTTACCAGGAAAAACTTCTCAAATTCCAAACTTAATACCCGGCCTTCAGTATCATGCTCATCGATGTTAATACCTTTTGTAACATTCAGAGGCTTGATCTTAGAGATAACAGCTGTTCCTGAATAACCCGGTTTATTCGCAGAATTTGAAAAGATATGATATCCAATAAGTGGCTTAAGAGCCTCTTCAACCTGATTTTCCAGTGCTTTGATTTCCTGAAGACACAGAATATCTGCTCCCAGAAGTTCAATATCGGTAAAAAAAGTTTTCTTGGCAATTGCCCGAATTCCATTTACGTTCCAGGAAATTATTTTCATAGTTATATATCTGATTTAAAGTAAAAATAATTCTAAAGGATAAACAAACACTATGAGGATATGTTTGTGGTTTAAAAATTTTTCTAATCCCATCAGAGGCTTAAGTGAGCATCGCTCCCTTAACTGCTTCGTTGTTTATAATTTGTTTAACTGCGTCCCTGTAATCACCTGTGTTACGGGCCTTTTTAATTTTTTTCAGACCTTTTGGAGAGTTGGGAAAGGAGTGAATAAAGTACTCCCAGAGGGGATACATTTTCATCAGAAGATGTTTCTGTCCCGATAAAGCCTCTTCATATGAAGAAAAGAGGGCGTCGTGAAAAGAGTTAAATATTGCGTATCTGTTTTCTGGATAGACTGAATTATCAGTTTTTATCATAGCCGGTAAGAATGGGTCAGAAATCAAACCTCTGCCTATCATCCAGTTATTGATTGCCGGGAAACGATCTTTCAATTCCCTGAAACTTTGTACGGAAGTAATATCACCGTTATAAAAGATTTTATGAGATGTTAGTGCGAGGCACTCTTCAAAGGTTTTCAGATCAACATCTCCTTTGTACATCTGTTTTCCGATCCGGGTATGTATTGTGATATTTGCCAGACGGAATCTCTCCAGCACAGGTAAAACCTTAAATATCTCCTGCGGACTTTCATAGCCCAATCTCATTTTTACCGACACCTGAATATCTGTTTCTGCAAATACCCTTGTTAGAATTTCGTTAATCTTCTCAGGGCTACTGAGTAAACCAGAACCCATTCCCCGTTTTGCAACCATTGGATACGGGCAGCCCAGATTCCAGTTCAGCTCAGTATATCCAAGGTTTTGAATATACTTTGCCACAAACAAAAACTCATCGGCATCTTTGGTAATTATCTGAGGAACAAGACTAAGCGTACTATTATTTTCAGGCAGAATATCCCGTTCACTGCCTGGTTTTATCTCCATTTTTCCATTCAACCGGATATATGGAGCAATATACATGTCGATCCCTCCAAAAAACTTCTGGTAAGCATTACGAAACCTGAAATCAGTAAATCCCTGAAGTGGTGATGAATAAATTGTAGGCATAATTTTGTATCCGGTCTGGGACAAAAATAGTAAAACCGGACTCAAACATGGATTTTCATCTAAAATTAATCTTATGGGGTTCCGGAGATTGATTATTTATTAGATTTGAGTTGAAAACTGATATTATTCGAAATGAAAACCAACTACCTCATTTTTATTTTATTACTAAATTTTCTTTCACTTTGCGGACAGAATACCAGGAATCAGGAATTTTCATCAGGGCCTGCAAACGGGACACTCATTATAATTGGCGGAGGTGAAATAAGTGAATCGCTGAACAAAAAAATAATGGAAATCAGCGGAGGTCTTCAAATTCCGATTGTGGTTATTCCAACAGCTGACGGGCGGGAAAACTATGATGAAAATTTTGGTGAAGCAGGATTGCTCAGAAAAATGGGTGCAACCAATGTCACTGTTCTTCACACAAACGACAGAAATGTAGCTAATACCGAGGCATTTGTGAAGCCGCTTTTAGATGCTAAGCTGGTTTGGTTCAGTGGGGGGCGTCAATGGAGACTTGTTGACGCATATAAGAATACACTGACTGAAAAGATGTTATGGAAGGTTCTCGAAAAAGGAGGTACAATCGGAGGCTCTTCGGCCGGAGCTACAATACAGGGCAGTTTTCTGGTACGGGGAGATACAAAAAATAACCAGATTATGATGGGTGATCATCAGGAGGGATTTGGCTTTCTGAAGAATGTCGCCATTGATCAGCACGTACTAGCCAGAAACCGGCAGTTTGATATGTTTGAAATACTCAGGAATCGTCCGGAATTACTTGGAATTGGAATTGATGAGTCGACAGCAATAATAGTTAAGGGAGAGATATTTGAAGTTGTCGGGAAAAGCTATGTTGTCGTTTATGATGGGAAATTCTGGTCGAGGGAAGGATCAGAGTTTAAGAAATTACCAGAAAAAGGACAGATTTTCTATTTTCTGCGCGAAGGCGACAAATACAATCTTAGGGAAAGAAAAATTGTAAACTGATTTATCTTGCAATCCTGACAAGCTATAATTTGATTGTTTTTTTACATTCATTACCAATGGATGTTTATTTTTGCCAGATTTATTTTCAGAAATATGCAAAATCAGGACAATCAGACTTCAGCAGAACTAGCCAGTGATATCGCCGGGAAAACAATATTTTCCATTTTATTATCAATTAGCTTCTCTCACCTTCTTAACGATACCATTCAGTCCATTATACCTTCCATATATCCGGTGGTTAAAGATTCTTTTCACCTTAACTTCTCACAAATAGGGATCATCACCCTTGTATTTCAGTTAACAGCCTCATTGTTTCAGCCGCTTATCGGATTGTATACCGATCGTAAACCGCAACCTTATTCTCTTGCTGTAGGCATGGTTTTTACGCTCCTGGGGTTAATCCTCCTTTCTCAGGCAAATACTTATGCTTTGCTTTTGGTCTCGGTAGCTGTAATCGGAACAGGATCATCTGTTTTTCACCCTGAAGCATCGAAGGTTGCCTATATGGCTTCAGGCGGCCGCAGGGGACTTGCCCAATCCATTTTTCAGGTAGGTGGCAATATGGGAAGTTCACTGGGCCCCATACTTGCAGCTTTGATCATCGTTCCATTCGGGCAGTCGAGTATCCTATGGTTTTCAATACTTGCCCTGCTTGCGATTATTGTGCTTATCAATGTTGGTAGCTGGTATACTCAACATTTAAATATGCGGAAGAAAGTTACTGCAATATCAAAAGGGCATGATTTGTCGAAAGCAAAAGTCGCCTGGTCAGTAGGAATTCTTCTGATCCTTATCTTTTCAAAATATTTCTATATGGCATCCATCACTAGTTATTTTACTTTTTACCTTATTCATAAGTTCAGTGTATCGATACAAAGTTCACAAGTCCATCTGTTCCTGTTTCTTTTTGCAATAGCCACAGGAACACTTCTGGGCGGACCCATTGGAGACCGGGTGGGAAGAAAGTATGTTATATGGTTCTCAATCCTGGGTGTCGCGCCCTTTACTTTATTGTTGCCTTATGCCAACCTCTTCTGGACGACTGTTCTAAGTATAATGATAGGTGTGATACTTGCCTCAGCATTTTCAGCGATACTTGTTTATGCACAGGAACTTATTCCCGGCAAAATAGGAATGATTTCGGGATTATTCTTTGGTTTTGCCTTTGGCATGGGAGGATTGGGATCGGCTTTACTCGGAAAGCTGGCTGATGCAACCAGCATAGATTATGTTTATCATGTCTGCGCTTTCTTACCGCTTATCGGTGTGCTCACTGTTTTTCTGCCTGATATAGGAACTAAAAGAAAATAACAAGGATCCTCGCAACACGAGGTTCCTTTGATCTTTTATTGTTTTTCACGGATTTTCATTAAATCTGGCGGAAAGCCTGGCGAAATTTTCCAGTTATTGATTAATATTACTAATTATTAATGTACTGTAAATCAAATACAATATTATTATAAACATATTAATGTGTTAATAATCAAAAAAATGAAGATCAATTTATTGCTCCTGAAATTCTGTCTGTTGTCAGTGTTGTTTATTACCAATGCCTCTGCACAGCAGAAGAAACCACGTATAGGAATTGCCGGAATACAGATTGAAAACAGCGTTTTTATGCCCAACCGGCAGGCTTTGACAGGTAGGACGCTTTCTTTGCCAGCCTATCTTAGTAAGGATTCCGTTATGGGTCAGTCTGCAGTCTGGCTTCCTTCTTTAATTGGTGGAGGCAGCGGACGAGGGCCGGTAACCAGAGAATCATTTGAGACTTTTGTTAATAATGCGCTTGAGACTATCCGGAGTAACATGCCTTACGATGCATTCTGGTTTTACAATCATGGTGCTTGTAGTGTTGAAG
Source organism: Bacteroidales bacterium (assembly GCA_016709865.1). Taxonomy (NCBI): domain Bacteria; kingdom Pseudomonadati; phylum Bacteroidota; class Bacteroidia; order Bacteroidales; species Bacteroidales bacterium. The sequence continues at coordinate 83,348 of JADJLX010000004.1, read as the reverse complement.
GTGTTGATGATCCGGAGGGGGAATTTATGGAGAGAGTAAGGGCTGTGATAGGTAACGACGCCCTTGTCACAACAACTATGGACCTTCACGGAAATGTCTCCTGGCGTGTGGCTCTCTACTCTGACCTTATTACCACATATCGTAAAGCACCTCATGATGATGCGGTTGAATCACATCGTCGTGGCGTGGTTAATCTGCTTGAGCGATTATCGTCGGGAAAGGGACGTCCGGCTTATAAAGCCTGGGTAGCAGTCCCTGTACTTCTCTCAGGCGAGTGGACAAGTACCCGGGTAGAACCGGCCAAATCACTCTACGCAATGGTACCTGAAGTGGAGTCGTTGCCCGGGGTGGTGGATGCTGGTATTTGGATAGGCTATGTATGGGGAGACGAGAGACGTAATCAGGGTGTGGTTATGGTAGTAGGTGATGATAAAAATCAGGTGGAAAGCGGTGCAAAAAAGCTTGCTCAGAGATTCTGGGATGTGCGCCGGCAGTTCAGTTTAGAAGCGCCAGGGTATCCCCTCGAAAAATGCATTGATCTGGCTGTTGCCAGCAATAAAAGACCTTTCTTAATCAGCGATATGGGCGACAATCCTGGAGGTGGCGGTTCAGGTGAAGTGACCTGGACTCTGGCAAGAGTATTGAAGCGGCCGGAATTTAAGACTCCCAAAGGAAAAAGCCTGCTTTATTGCTCTATTCCGGGAAGCGAAATGGTGGAGGCCGCCCGAAAAGCCGGTATTGGTGGTCAGGCAGAGGCTTTTGTAGGCGCAATGACAGATAATTCATATGAAGCTCCTGTTCGTTTATCAGGTACAGTAATATATGTCACTCCTGTTCAAAAGAATGACCAGCAATCAGAAAGTAAATCACCCCCGAACAGGAGGCTTCCTGACATAGCGATTATTAAAACAGGAAGCATATATGTGGTTGTGGGGACATCTTCACCCACACCAAACTTGGCAGGTACAGGAATTGATCCTAAGAAAATGGATATTATAATGGTAAAGCAGGGTTATCTCGTGAGTCAGTGGTATGATATGCAGGCCGATTGGGTTATGGCTCAGACACGGGGAAGTGTTGATCAGGATTTTAAAAGTCTCCCATATAAACGTGTTGTAAGGCCTATTTTTCCACTAGATCCTGACATGCCGGATCCGGAACTGAATGTTATAATGGTACCTTCTGCAAAACAGATGTACGGCAGATAAAAAGTAGTAAACCTGGCGCAATAAGAAAAGTGTGAGTGTGAGAGCGAGTTATGAGAAAAAGAGTGAGTTCGTTCGCTCTCGCTCACGCTCTCACTCTTTTTAATGTGGGCCCAGCTGGGCTCGAACCAGCGACCCCCTGATTATGAGTCAGGTGCTACTAACCAGCTGAGCTATGGGCCCGAAATTTATTTTCTTCCAACCTGTCTTGTGCCCTAACCTCCCGATAGCTATCGGGATGAGCTATGGGCCCAATAAAATCGGACTGCAATATTAGTTATTTGAATGTAATTATGCAATAGTCTTATAAAAAGAAAAAAATCACATCTATTTTTTCAGGTATTCCATCAGTACATTGACTGCTTCATCCATATCGTGACCAAAGCTTAAAATACCTGCTCTGTCGCCTGCCATTATTATTATCCTTTTTTCAAAAACCTCCGGTTCCTTAAAGATCCTTAGGATATCTTTAGCAAGTCCGATAGTGCCATAATCCATTGAAGGATTTGTGGTTGGGACCTTATAGATTAGCTCGTTCCACAGCTCAATGCTGTGAACATGTACTACGGCATTGGCATCGGGATCGGCGGAATAGATAGCAGCATGTGTAAGAGATTCTGATGATGCTTTTAACGGACCAATACACTGTACGGCATTGTCGTCTATATTAAAAGAACTGACTTTTACATAGTGTCCGGGTTCAAGTTCTGACATCTCGCCTGTAGCAGATCCGGTAATAACAAACTGGTTACCACCCCGTATTCTCATACTTATGTTTCCGAACGCAACCCCGTTTTCGTAGGCTCCGATAAGATCCATGTTATAGAGGACCTCGCGCCAGTAGTTTATAATTTCATACTGTTCGTCTGAGATAACTGGTCCAGACTGGTTCCAGTGACAATTGAACTTTACGAACCCTTCCATATTAATTGAATTTATCTGAGAACATTATTTTTATGTCTTCTTCTGCAGCTTTGCAGATCCCCTTTTCTGTTATCAGTCCTGTTACTAATCTGGCCGGAGTTATGTCGAAGCCAAAGTTTGCGGCTTCTGTATTTTCCGGACAGATCCTGACAGACCTGATCTTTCCATCGCTAATTCCTGAAATGTGCGTGACCTCCTCCTGTGATCTTTCTTCAACTTTTATTTCTTTCAGTCCGTTGCTTATGCTGAAATCGATTGTTGAAGAAGGCAGTGCAGCATAGAAGGGAACATTATTGTCAAAAGCCGCCAGTGCTTTAAGATATGTTCCGATCTTATTGGCAACATCTCCTGTTCTTGTGGTGCGGTCACTACCTACTATAACAATATCGACCATCTTTTGTTGCATCAGATGGCCGCCGGTATTGTCGGGAATTAAAGTATGCGGAACGTTATTTTGTCCCAGTTCCCAGGCTGTGAGTTTTGCTCCCTGATTCCTGGGACGTGTCTCGTCAACCCAGACATGTACTTTAATTCCCTTTTCGCGAGCCAGATATATGGGGGCGGTAACAGTTCCATAGTCGACGCATGCCAGCCAGCCCGCGTTACAGTGTGTTAAGATGTTAACAGGATCTCCGTTCTTTTCCCTGCTTATATCTTCAATGAGTTTAAGTCCATGAATACCAATCTGCCGGCAATTCTCCTTCTCTAATTCGCAAATTTCAATTGCTGATGCCAATGCAAGGTCTGATAAAGATTTTAATGAATAAGTATAGCTAAGTTTATTCATTACTCTGTTAACAGCCCAGGCAAGGTTTACAGCGGTTGGGCGGCATGAGATCAGATACCGGGCAGCATTTGAAAGATGATCGCGGATATTTGTCTGGGAATTTATTTCGAGAGTTGACAGATAAATTCCAAAAGCAGCTGTGGCACCAATCAGAGGTGCTCCCCTGACTGTCATGTCATCAATTGCACAAAAAACATCTTCAACAGATCTGAGATCCCTGATTTCGAAAACAAACGGAAGTTTCTGCTGGTCAATAACCTTTATCACAGAAGGATCGGATTCGTCGACCCAAATGCTTTGATAATTTTTGTTTTCGACTAACATTTGTTTTCCCTCCGGCTTAGATTAATTATCAAAAATACGAAATAATAAACAATGAAGATGTTTCAAATGTTTCTGCTTTAAGAGCCCCTAAATCCCCTAAAGGGGACTTTTTTATTATCAAAGGGTTACAGTACCCCCTTTAGGGGGCAGGGGGCAACTCATCACTTTTCGAATTATCGACCAGTTTATTCGAAGATTTTGTGTTTTTTTTTATTTGTATTATCTTTGCCGGGAATGGGGAAATAATTCAAAATAACTCAGGATATGATTAATAAAGAGGAGTTTAGAAGAAAGGTAATTATTACTGCCGGGCAGATTTTCAGCCGTTATGGGTTTAAGAAAACCACTATGGATGAGATAGCAAAGGCTCTTAAAATGGGTAAAAGTTCAATATATTATTACTTCGAGAGCAAGGAAGATATCTTTGAGGCAGTAGTACTTTATGAAGCCAATATCCTTAGAAATGAGTTAACTACAGCTATAAAGTCGGTCGAATCTCCCCTCGATAAGATGAAGATCTATGTTTTTGTAAGGATGAAGTCGTTCGAAAAACTTTCAAATTACTATAATGCAATCTTCGATAAAAATCTCGATCACTTTGATTTCATTGAGACAATAAGGGAAAAGTATGACAGGGAAGAGCTGGCAATGCTGAGGCTCATTCTCTGGCATGGTGCCAGGAAGAAGGTTTTTAATGTGGTGAACAGCGAATATACCGCAATGGCAATTCAGACGACATTAAAGGGTCTGGAAGTGCCTCTGTTCTGGAAAAAGAAAGAGTTGAATATTGAGAACAGACTAAATGCAATTCTCGATGTTCTTTTCCACGGAATTGTAAAAAAGTAGTTATTTCCTCTTAATAACAGCAGTTTTCTTTGTTTTCAGGGTCCAGTACAACAGTGCAAATCCTAACAAAACAAACGGAATACTCAGCCATTGTCCCATATTGAGTTTCATTGTAGCCTCAAAAGCCACCTGATCTTCTTTCAGGAACTCAATAAAGAAACGGGCTGTGAAAATAAGGATACAGATCAGACTGATAAGTAATCCCTGATAGTGTTCTCCTTTTTTTCTCCAGTACAATTTATATAGAAGTATAAAAATGAAGAGGTAAGCCAGTCCTTCATAAATCTGAGTCGGATGTTTTGGTGCAACCTCGTGGTTTCTAAGGAACACGAAACCCCAGGGAACAGTCGTTTCAACACCGTAAATCTCAGAATTCATCAGGTTTCCCATCCTGATAAAGAAGCCGGAGAGGGCGACGACAATTGCCACGCGGTCGAGAGTCCAGAAATAGTCTTTCTTCTCTTTTTTCCCGAAAAGCCACACAGCTATAAGAATTCCGATTGATGCGCCATGACTTGCAAGTCCCCCGTGCCAGATCATTAAAATCTCGAGAGGATTCTTCAGGTAATATTCAGGTTCATAGAAAAGGCAATGCCCTAATCTGGCGCCAATAATTGTTCCAAGGGCCATATATATTGTAAGACGATCGAGAACTGCTTCATTGAGGTTTTCGTTTTTGAAGATCCTGTTCATAATGATATAACCAAACAGGAAGGAAGATGCAAACAACAGCCCGTACCATCTTACGGCAAAGGCACCGATCCTGAATATCTCGGGATTAACATCCCAGGGAATTATAAGTATATGCATGTTTAACCTCTTTTACAATAATTCCAAAGTTAGAAAATAATGTTAAAAGATGAAATCCATTAACCACAAAGGACTCAAAGGAATATCACGAAGGGCACAAAGTACTGAAAGGCAAAAGCTTAACTTTGTGTCCTTTGAGAGCACTTTGTGTACTTTGTGGTTAAAAAGATGTTTATCGAAATATTCCTTTAAAAAAAGATGTAAGTTTGTAAATCATTGATAACAGATGACTTTATGAACAGTGGCAGGCTTAATGGTTTATTATTCTTCGTAATCGTCCTGATTCTTGCTGCAGCCTGTGCCAAAATAAGTGCGCCAACAGGAGGTTTACGCGATAAGCAGCCACCGGTAGTCGTGGAAAGTGTTCCTGTGAACAGGGCAGTTAACTTCAACGGGAAAAAGGTTGAAATTACTTTTGATGAATTCGTTACTCTTGATAATATTAATGAGAAGTTCATGGCTTCTCCACCAATGAAGAAGAAACCAAGAGTCTTCATGAAAGGGAAGAGCGTGATAGTTGAATTCGAGGAAAAGTTAAAAGAGAATACTACCTATACTTTCTATTTTCTTGATGCTATTAAGGATCTGAATGAAGGAAACATACTGAATAATTTTCAGTTCGTTTTTTCTACAGGTTCTGTTATCGATTCTCTTTCTGTGACCGGGCATGTATATAATGCAGATGATCTTGAGCTTCCGGAAAAGACACAGGTTATAATGTATGGCTCATTAGCCGATACATCTGTGATAAGACAACTCCCTGATTATATTTCTCGCGTTGATGCTTACGGTTATTTCAGGATTGACAATGTAAAGGAAGGGCAATACAGGCTGTACGCCATTAAGGATGACGATAACAGCAAGAACTACAACAGGACAGAAGAAGAGTTTGCTTTCCTTGATTCAACAATATTTGTTTCTTCAGAAAAGAGCTATATACCTGTTGTTAAAGATACGATCGTTAAGAAACCAGTTACTTCACCTGTAAAAAGCACGACTACGGCAAAAGCGCCTCCAGCTGATGCTCCGCCTCCAGCGCCGGTATTAAAAAGTGAATATCAGCTTTTGTTGTTTTTGGCTAAGAAAAGCGATCATTATTTATCCGGATCCTCCCGGGATACAAAATATCTTCTCTCCTACATTTTTTCACTTCCGCCCGATACAATGAAAATCGACTTTTCAATACCTGAATTTAGCAGCGACAAGTACTTTTTACAGGAGAGCAGAAGGAAGGATACGCTGAAAGTATGGCTTACAGACAGCACTCTATACTCTCAGGCACTTGTTACAACAATTTTAAAATACCCGTTTACCGATACTCTCGGAGTATTGGATTATAAGGTTGATACTGTCCCTATGAGGTTTGTTACACCACGTGCCACAAGAGGAACAAAGAGTGCCGTTCCGTCATTAAAGGTTGAGAGCAATCTTGTGGGAGGAGGGATTAAGCCCGGGCTTAAGGTTATTTTCAAAACAGAAGCACCTTTTATTCAACCCGACACTTCTCTGATCAGGCTTTACGAGATAGCTGATTCAATTAAAAAAAGAATTCCCTATAATTTTGTTTTAGACACTAATAATCCGGCAAGACTGGTATTTAATGCGAAACTCGAACAGAAGAAAAAATACCAGTTTATAGCTGATTCAGCAGCCTTTGGAAACATCCTGAATGAAAGATCTGATTCAATCGGTATAAACTTTACAGTCAGGGATCCTGAATCGTACAGCAAGATGACTCTTAATATTAAAAATTGTCAGGGACCGGCGATTATTGAGTTAATGGGGAATACAGAAAACCTGCTGGCCAGGGAAAAGATTGCAAAAGATGGCAAAGTTGAGTTTCCCCTCCTTGAAAAAGGCTTCTACAGGATCCGTGCGATATATGATCTGAATGGAGATGGTGAATGGACAACGGGTGATTTTATGACCGGGCGACAGCCGGAACCGGTGTCCTATTATAAATCAGAGATTGAAATAAAAGTAGGGTGGGATGTTGTTCAGGACTGGGATCTAAAGGAAAGGAATTATAAAGATGAAAAGTTAAGGGCTAAACCAAAAATAAAATAAAGATTTTAATATATTTAACGGACTATATTTAAAAAATTGAATATGAAGGAAGTTGTAGCAGGCATTGATATTGGAGGAACCAATACTGTTATAGGACTGGTTGACAGATCAGGCAATGTATTGGCTCAAAAAGCTATTAAAACTACCGATTATCCTGAAATCAAAGATTTTGTTTCTGCTTTGGTATCAAACATTCATAAACTTATGGAAAAGATACCCGGACTGAAACTTGCAGGAATAGGAATCGGGGCTCCGGATGCTAACTATAACAGTGGTACTATAGAGCAGGCAACAAACCTTGTATGGAAAGGTATCGTTCCCCTTGTTAAGTATGTAAAGGAAGTAACTGATGTTCCGGTTGCTATTACAAATGATGCCAAGGCAGCCGCAATGGGTGAAATGATTTTTGGCGGAGCAAAAGGAATGAAGAACTTCATTGTTCTTACGCTTGGGACAGGACTGGGTAGCGGCATTGTAGTAAACGGAGAAGTTGTTTCGGGACATTCAGGATTTGCCGGAGAGATCGGTCAGACAATAGTTGTACCGGGAGGGAGAGACTGTGGTTGCGGACGCCAGGGTTGCCTTGAGACGTATGCATCGGCATCGGGACTCGTACGAACTGCGCTGAATATGTTGTGCGAGATGAACGAAGAGAGCAGCCTGAGAGAGATTCCTCCATCACAACTTACATCAAAAATAATCGCTGAAGCCGCGCTGAAAAATGATCCGATTGCTCTTGAAGCAATGGACTACACTGCTGAGATGCTGGGATTCGGGATAGCAAACACTATCGTTTTCACTAGTCCGGAAGCCATATTCCTTTTTGGAGGTCTTGCTCAGGCAGGAGAGGCTCTTTTTGGTCCGGTAAGAGAGTATACAGAGAAGAATGTAATGCCAATATTCAAAGGCACTTATAAGATATTACCATCAGGGATCCCGGAAAGCAATGCAGCGGTTTTAGGAGCAGCAGCGCTTGCCTGGGACGAGCTTAAGTAGTATTAGTTTAGTAATAATTGTATTTTTATTATATTTTTGGTTCTCTAAGTTCCGAAGTAAGACGCCACATCAAAATGAAGAGTGCAGAAATAAAAAAGACGAAACTGAAATCTGCTTATCCAGATCTTAAAGAGATATCTGCCGAACTCGACAGCCTTGTTGATCGTCAGCAGATAGATACCATTAACTGGGCTGAGTACCCGTATACGCCTCAGGTTGAGCTCTCAATCGGATACAGCGATAACGAAATATTTCTGAAGTTTTATGTAACTGAAGAGTACTTTAAAGCGGAGATGACAGAATCGAACCAGAACGTATATGAAGACTCCTGTGTTGAATTCTTTGTATCTCCCGAAGAGGATGGGATATATTATAACCTGGAAATAAACGGAATAGGCACTTGCCTGCTGGGATCAGGAACAGCGAGACCAAACAGTACAAGGGCCAATCCGGAGATCATTTCAAAAATACGGCGTTTATCTTCAATTGGAAACAAACCTGTAAAGGAAAAGGAAGGGAAGTTTTCGTGGACGATTACTGTAGCAGTTCCGTTTAAAGTCTTTTTTCATCATAAAGTAAAAGAGCTTAAAGGAAAGAGCTTCAGGGCGAATTTTTACAAATGCGGCGACAAGCTTAAAGTGCCTCATTATGTTACATGGAGCAGGGTCGGGACACCGAATCCTGATTATCATCAGCCAGACTGGTTTGGAGTATTGAAATTTATTTAATAAATAATTAAGCCATGAGCAGAGAATTTAACAAGGTAGTATTATCATTTCATGCACATCCCGATGATGCCGAAGCATGGAATGCCGGAGTTTTGAAACTTCTAAAGGATAAAGGCTATAAAATAGTTATTGCCACAATGACTTCAGGAGATCTCGGTGGATGTAATATGACTATGGAGGAGACTGCAAGGGTCCGTATTGAGGAGGCGAAAAAAGCCGCCAGGGTACTCGACGCGGAATATTATATGCTTGGAGGTACAGATGGTTTTTTGTTCGACACAAAAGAACTGAGACTTAAGGCAATTTCTCTGATGAGGCAGGTAAAGGCCGGCATAGTTTTTACTCATTTACCGACAGACTATCATTCAGATCACCGTACAACAGCAAATATTGTTGAGACAGCAGCAATGGTATCTTCGCTCGATACGGTTCCGGTTAAGGAGAAATCGCTTGAGGTAACTCCTCTTCTTTATCACTCTTCACCACTCACCCTTTCCGATCCGCTTGGCTCACAGATAGTTCCTCCGCATTTCTTTGTTGACGTTACAACTGCAATTGAGACCAAGAAAAAGATGCTTGAGTGTCATATTTCCCAGATTGAGCTGATGAGGCATATGCATAAGATGAATGATTTCTTTGGTTTTGTTCTTGAAGGAAACCGTAACTACGGGAAAATGGCAGGGGTGGAATATGCGGAAGTATACTGGCAGCATCTTGGAGGAGGGTTCCAGAAAGAGCCGCAGGTTCAGAATGATCTTTCAGAATTTCTTATTAATAAAATGAAGTAGCTATGAACTTAAAAGAGGAAAAATACAAAAAGTATGCTCTGATAAGAGAAATGCTTGAAACCCCTGAGATCATAAGATCTTTCAGTCCTGCTCCTGCAGCAAGATTTGCTGATCCGGTCAAAAAAACCAAAGGATTATTTCTGACAGGAGAGGGCAGCAGCAGGATTTTCCCTGCAAAGAGAGCTATAGCTGCAGCCCTGGGAAAAGGATCATCTTTCCCTGTACTAACTGAAGGATGTACCCAGGCAGGTGAATATAAACTTGACGATTATGCCGTTTTTGCAGCATCCAATTCAGGACAGACAAAGGAGGTAATCCGAATGGTAGTTTCACTGAAAGAAAAAAAGCACTCTGCGGTATTTGGCATGACAGCAAATAAAGCAACCAAGCTTGAAGAGATTGCAGCCGCAACACATGTTCTTGGGTGCGGGAAAGAGAATGCTGTAGCTGCCACCAAATCAGTAGTTGAGCAGGGACTCTTCTATGACGCCCTTCTCCGGAAGGTTGTCGGTGAGAAGATGGAGGGGCTTGATGAGCTGGCGGATAAAACCGAAAAAGCACTTACTCTAAAGATTGATCCGGAAATAACCAGAATGATTCACAATGCCAGTTTTATATATTTTGCCGGAAGAAATAACGGAGTTGCCGAGGAACTCTCTTTAAAGACCATGGAGATAACCAGAAAGAAATCAACATTTCTCGAAGGCACTTTTGCGGTTCATGGTATAGAGGAAGTTATGGATAAGAGTGAGGTATTGATATGGATTGAACCATTCACTCCTGACCAGGAAAAATTTTATGAATGCCTGGTAAAGGTTGTCGGGATGAATATCATAGCTGTTTCAACTAAAAAAACAATATTCCCTACAATCATAATACCTGATGGCGGTGAATATGCAGAATACGTGCAGCTTGCAGCCGGTTGGAACATACTTGTGGAAACCGGAATTTCGCTAGGAATCAACCTCGATAAGCCAACCCGGGCAAGAAAAGTCGGAAATGAATACATTCCGGATTAATCTGAAATCCTTTAACCGCAGAGGACCACAGAGATAAAACATTGAGGACCGCAGAGAGTAATCACTAAATTTAAAAACTCAGCGTTTCTCTGCGTCTTCTCAGCGGAACTCTGCGGTAAAAATTCTTTTTACTCTATTTTTAGGAATACCCACAGGCAAATAATAAATTTGTAAGTACTATATTTACATGTATAAAGATTATATTTTCTAAAAAATGGCAAAGAAAGATGTTGCGGTAGGTATTGATATAGGCGGTACCAATACAGTTTTTGGGTTTGTTGACAGGGAAGGAAAAATTCTCGGGGAAGACCGGATTAAAACCTTCGAATTTGATGAGATTGAGGTTTTTGTAGCTGCTCTCTATGAAAAGATTATGGTAACCGGTAAGAAGATCGGGAATGGAATTAATCTGATAGGCTTCGGAATAGGTGCCCCGATGGGGAATATAAACAAAGGGACAATTGAACATGCTGCCGGGTTACCATGGAAGGGAATAGTCCCGCTGGCAGAGATCTTCAACAGGCATACTCAGCTTCCGGTTGTTGTTACAAACGATGCCAATGCTGCCGCAGTTGGTGAGATGATTTATGGCGGAGCCAGAGGGATGAAAAATTTTGTGGTAATAACTTTAGGAACAGGACTGGGAAGCGGATTTGTTGTTGATGGTAAACTGGTTTACGGACATGATGGTTTTGCAGGTGAGATAGGCCATACCGCTATACGTCCGGGTGAATCAAACCGAGAATGTGGATGCGGAAGAAAGGGATGTCTCGAAACATATGTTTCAGCAACAGGTCTTAAAAGGTCGCTTCTGAAAATAATGGCTGACAGCAATAAACCGAGTGAACTCAGAAAATACAGTTTTGAAGAACTCGATGCGGAAATTATTCATAATGCTGCAAAAAAGGGAGATTATATAGCAAAAAGGGCCTTTACCCATACCGGCAGAATGCTGGGGTTTAAGCTGGCGGATGTTGTGGCACACACGAATCCCGAGGCGATATTTCTGTTTGGCGGTCTCGCCCTGGCAAAAGATCTTATTTTTGAACCTGCAAAAGAATATATGGAAGAAAACCTTCTCAGCATTTATAAGGGGAAGGTAAAACTTCTGGCCTCTGAACTGAGTACCCAGAATGCAGCAGTACTTGGCGCAAGTTCGCTGGTCTGGTCAGCAAAAGAATCATAATATTGAAATTAATACTGACAGATATGGCCAATTTTGGGGATATACTTAATCACATTCTCGGGGTAATTTTCATAATAATTGTTTTTGCCCTCGCATATGCCTATCTGAAACCACACCAGCTTCATAAAAGAAGACTGGTATCAACTCTCTTGCTGAAAATAAGTTATCTGTTATATCTGCTGATTCTTCTTATAATTATTTTTCTCTCGGCACTTGTGAGAGAAGGTCTTGAAGAGGTCTTTTATGGCATCGAGTTTTTCGCCTTCCTGGTAGTACTATTTGTACCTACAATTGGTATTTTTGCCCGCAAACTGGGTCAGTTCAGTAAAAAAAGAGAAGGCTATAATTATTTTTTCTCTGTTGTTAACGTTTTGTCAATAATTGCAATTCTTCTTATGTTTTTCATTTAGGAACATTAAATAACAAAACCATGATTCAGGAACGCTTAATAGGTTATATTGAACAGAGTATCGTAAAAAACTGGGACATTGAGGCTCTTTCAAATTACAGGGAGAAAGGCTATTCCTACAAAGCTATTGCTGAAAGAATACTGAAGCTTCATATCCTTTTCAAAGGTTCAGGCATAAAAGAGGGCGATAAAATTGCTCTTGTCGGACGGAATTCAGCTAACTGGTGCATAACCTATCTTGCTGCGGTTACTTATGGAGCAGTTATTGTACCGATACTCCCTGACTTCAAACCTGAAGACCTTACAAATATTATTAACCATTCTGATTCCAGGTTGCTGTTTGTCGATGATAAAATATTTGAATCATTTGCTGTTGAGAAAATTCCGGAGGTTATTGGAATTCTGTCACTCGACGATTTCAGGCTGATTTTTCCTCGCACAACACCAATTAAAGAGACATTTGCTTCTCTGGAAGAAAGATACACAAAAGCATTTCCTGCCCTGACCAAGGAAAATATTAAGTTTTCAGGGATCTCAAATGATGCACTTGCAGTAATAAGCTATACTTCAGGGACAACAGGATTTTCAAAAGGAGTGATGATCACACATAACAGCCTGGCTGCCAATGTACGCTATGCACAGAAAAACATGCCGCTTGAGTCAGGCGATCCGGTTGTTTCATTTCTGCCGCTGGCTCACACTTACGGATGCGCATTTGAATTTCTCTTCCCGTTTACCTATGGTTGTCATATTACAATCCTGACCAAAACGCCATCACCCCAGATACTTATCCAGGCATTTAAGGAGATAAGGCCAAGACTCGTGCTTTCAGTACCGCTGGTTATTGAAAAAATCTTCAAGAAGCAATTACTGCCTGTCATCAGTAAACCTCATATGAAGATTCTCCTTTCAATACCAGGAGTAAATATAATCCTTCATAAAAAAATAAGAGAGAAGCTTGTCGAAACATTCGGAGGCAAGTTTAAAGAGATAGTTATTGGAGGTGCAGCATTTAATGCCGATGCGGAAAAATTCTTTAAGAAGATCGGATTCAGATTTACTGTTGGCTACGGAATGACTGAATGCGGACCGCTTATAAGTTATGCTTCGTGGGATACAACAAAACCTGGCGCCTCAGGCAGGGCCGTAGACACCCTGGAAGTCACTATTGATTCTCCTGATCCTCAGAATATTGTGGGAGAAATAATCCTGCGGGGAGAAAATGTAACAACTGGTTATTATAAGAATGAGAAGGCTACTGCAGAACTTATAGATGACAAAGGCTGGATGCATACTGGAGATCTAGGTCTTATAGATAAGGAAGGGAATATCTTTATCAAAGGAAGAAGCAAAACAATGATTCTCGGACCCTCAGGCAAGAATATTTATCCGGAAGAAATCGAAGCAGTAATAAATAACAAAAACTATATAACCGAGTCACTTGTTATATCAGTTGACAATAAGCTTGTCGGACTAATTTATCCTGATTTTGAAATGATGAAGAAGGATAATATTTCAGAAGAACAGTTACCGGCTATACTTGAAGAGATCAGGAAAGAAGTAAATGACAGGCTGCCGGAATTTATGGCTGTCAGCAAATTCAGGATTCATCCCGAAGAGTTTGCGAAGACACCGAAGAGAAGTATTAAGAGGTTTTTATATACAAAGGAATAGTATATGCAGTTATACGTTGTAATAGTTGCGGGAGGAAGCGGGAAAAGAATGGGGGCAGAGATTCCCAAGCAATTTCTTGAGCTTGCCGGAAGACCGGTTCTGATGCACACAATTGAAAGATTTAAAGCTTTCGATGAGTCTATTGAGATCATAACAGTTCTTCCTGAAAACCAGCTATTACACTGGTGCGACCTTCAGGAAAAGCATAAGTTTATTGTTCCGCAAACTCTTGTAAAAGGAGGAAATCACAGGTTCTTTTCTGTCAGGAACGGTCTTAAATTTGTAAATACACCCGGCTTGGTTGCTATTCACGACGGAGTGAGACCTTTTGTCAGCATTGATACTATTAAGAGGTGTTTCGAGACTGCTGAAAAACTTGGTAATGCTATACCGGCAATATCTCCAACAGAGTCGCTTAGAATACTCACCGACAAAGGAAGCATGCCTGTGAACAGGTTCCATGTAAAGCAGATTCAGACACCACAGGTGTTCAATGCAGAACTTCTTAAAAAAGCTTATACACAGGAGTATAGTGTAGAGTTTACAGACGATGCAACAGTTCTGGAAAAGACAGGAGAGAAAATAAATATCATTGAGGGAAACCGAGAAAACATTAAGATCACCAATCCTGAAGATCTTCTTATATCCACAGCTCTTCTGCCTATAATCCGCTAGCTCACTGAGCCATCGAGCCGTTATGCCTTTGAGCCGTTACGCCATTGTGCCATTACGCCTTTGCGCCATTATGCCTTTGCGCCTTTGCGCCTTTTTTTGTATCTTGCATAATAATTAAAATCCTAATTATGAAGACCAGAATAATTTCATTCCTTGTTGCTGTGATGATACTTACAGGATGTGCAGAGGTCATGAATTTACTTCAATCGGCGGGTCCGGTTCCGCTTACGGAGGCGGAGGTGATTAATGGATTAAAAGAAGCCTTAATGACTGGGGCAAAGAATTCGGCACAAAGGCTTGCAGCAGAGAATGGCTATTATGGTGATGAGGCAATAAAAATTCTTCTTCCCGATGAGGCAAAAACAATAGTAGACAATATATCCAGGCTGCCCGGAGGAGACAAGCTCATGCAGGATGTTGTTCTGAGAATAAACAGGGCGGCAGAAGATGCAGCTAAAGAGGTAGCTCCTATTTTTGTCAACAGTGTAAAGCAGATGACAATAAAAGATGCATTCAATATCCTTAACGGAGCTGATAATGCAGCAACCGGCTATTTGCGCTCAACAACCTTTTCAGAACTTTATGCCCTTTATAAACCGAAAATTCAGGCTTCTACCGAAAAGAAAATAGTTGCAGGAGTTTCAACTAAAGACTCATGGGTGGCACTTACAGGAAAATGGAACACACTGGCAAATTCTGTTGCCGGAAGGGTTGCAAACCTGAAACCTGTAAATACGGATCTTGATGATTATCTGACCAATAAAGCACTTGCCGGGATGTTTATGAAGGTTGAGCTTGAGGAATTGAAAATAAGAAAAGATGTGTCAGCAAGAGTCTCTCCGATTCTTCAGAGAGTATTTGGAAGCCTCGATAATAAAACTAAATAAGAAGGCTAAGAGATAAGATGTTTGAAAGAAAGGTATTTGATTATAAGGGCCTGGAGGTAAGGATATCGGATCATGCAAATGAAGGGATCCTGGATGTATTAAGTCATGCTGTACAGGGATCCGAAGGTGGTTTAAGATTCTCACTTCAGAATATCGGACCAAGGATTGAGGCGTATAAAGATCAGATCAGATTTGTTTCTTTATATAAGAAGAATCAGATAACAGGTACCGTAGGATCGTGTTTCCGGATTTCAGGTCAGGGTAGATTAAGATATCCTGCTTCATATCTGAGGTATCTTGCATTTCAGTCAACATACCAGTCGGATGTTAACTGGCGAAAACGCAGGAGAGCTGTTATCAAACCGGAGAAAGACGACACATTCAAGCAAAAAACTCTTGAAATATTCAGCAAACCGCATTTACTTGAACTAAAGGATGTTTTTGAAGGAGACAAGCATGTTATGTATGCTTTTGTCGAAAGCATGAATGAGAGATCTAAGAATCTTGTAAACCAGGCCGGATATGAGTACATAAGATCTTTCCTGACTGTTGCATTCAGCAGATTCTCTCCGAAAACCGATTCACGGGTAACTAAACTCAGGGAGGAAGAGAAGAATAAAATGGAATCTCTGTTACTTGAATACTACAAAGATTATGCTTTCTTCAGTACAGATTATGCTTTTTTCGGCAACAGGTATTATGTATTAAAAGAAGAAAATGAGATAATTGCGGGGGTTTGTGCAATACCATCGGTCTACAAAGTATATGATGTACCGGGGATCTGGGGCTGGGTAATGATGAGCATACTGCCTAAAATGCCATATTTCAGGAGACTCTTCAGACCGGGGGAATTTCGATATCTGGTGTTCGATGCAATATATTGTAAACCCGGAAGAGAGAAACTGCTCGCGGATCTTTTTTGAATCGGCATGTGCGGAGGAGGGATTTCATACAGGTCTGACCTGGCTTGACGACAGGAGTCTTCTTTTGACAAGATCAGAACCGGGGTAAAGATGGGGGCACTAAACAGGATGCTTAATGCAAAACCCGGACTGGTATATGCCAGGTTCATTAATCTGACGGATAAGGAGAAGGAGGGCTTTTATGATGCTCCTGCTTATATTTCGGGGTTCGATTTTTCATAATTATATAGATTTATATATTCTTCCTCTGTGGCTCTCTGTGTCTCCTCCGGATTTCCTCTGTGTAATAAATAAATGAAGAACTTACACAGAGCTACACAGAGAAGACACAGAGTTACACAGAGAATGCTACTTAATAATTAAAGACTAACTAATCAATGAAAAATACATTTTCCCTCTTCTATTACTTTTCCTGATTACTTACTCTCTTTCGGCGCAGGAAACCCCTAAAGAAAAAGAGACCAGGATGCAGTGGTTCAGCGATGCCAGGCTCGGGATTTTTATTCACTGGGGAATATATGCCGTGAACGGAATTGATGAATCATGGTCGTTCTATAATGGTTATATCTCATACGACGATTATATGAAACAGCTAAATGGGTTTACAGCTGCTTCATATAAACCAGATGAATGGGCTTCTCTTATAAAAGAGAGCGGTGCAAAATATGCAGTCCTTACTTCCAAACATCACGACGGGGTAGCTCTCTGGGATACAAAAATGGGAGAGCTTAGCGTTGTTAAGAAGACTCCTGCAAAGAAAGATCTTGTTACACCGTTTGTAAATTCATTGAGGAAGAATGGTCTGAAAGTCGGGATTTATTATTCACTGCTTGACTGGTCGAATGCAGACTATCCGAATTTTACAAAGGCTGAAAAGAGATATGAAAATGACTCAATCAGGTGGAAAAGGTTCGACGCTTTTAATCACGGGCAGTTAAATGAACTCGGAAAGAACTTCAATCCTGATCTATACTGGTTTGATGGAGACTGGGAACAGACCGCAGCTAAGTGGAGAGCTCCTGAAATACGAAAAATGATACTTGAAAGGAATCCTGCTGCAATAATAAATTCACGTCTTCAGGGCTATGGTGATTATGCTACTCCGGAGCAGGGACTTCCGGTTACCAGACCGGCTGAAAAGTACTGGGAACTCTGTATGACAATAAACGACTCGTGGGGTACCAGCAGAATGACAAAGAGTTTAAATCTCCGGCACAGGTAATTAGAATATTTGCTGAGGGTCTTTCAAAAGGAGGGAACATGCTTCTCGATATCGGGCCAAGAGCTGATGGTACAATTCCGGCAGAGGAGGTGTCAGTTCTGAAGGAGCTGGGCAAGTGGAACAGAAAGCATGCGGAAGCAATTTACGGAACAGTGGGAGGGCTTCCGGCAGGCTATTTCTATGGACCATCAACAATATCAAAGGACAGTACAATGCTTTATTTATTTATTCATGGCAAACCGAAGGGACAGGTTATGCTGGAGGGGGTGAAGAACAAGATCAACAGGATCTATACTGTCGGGAATGGAACGAAGCTTACATATAAAGAATACCTGAAGCCATACTGGAGTAATAATTCAGGACTCATTTTCATTGATGTTCCGGATTCAGTTCTTGATGAATATATTACTGTTCTGGCTATTGTGTTGGATGGAAACTTCAGCTGCAGAAATAAATATTCTGATATATTTTAATGTTTTTGTTACACAGAGGAAAGCCGGAGAAAGCACAGAGAGCCACAGAGGAAAACAAATCTCTCTGTGTAGCTCTGTGTCTCCTCCGTGTAACTCTGTGTCAGGTCTTCTTTTAATTTTAAGAATTATTAGTATTATGAAAACACGTTACCTTACCACCCCACTCCTGTTAATTGTTTCACAGTCATCAGATTAGGTATGGATGATGAAAGCGACTTTCTGATAGGGTTATTTATTATCTCTCAAGGAAACTGCCAAGAATAGAACCGGCTTCCTTGCCTCTGTTCCCGCCCATTGGGGCGAGAGCACGGATCAGTTTACGTATTGGCATTGACTGCAGCCAGACCTTTCCGGTACCATGCAATGTGGCAAGGAATAAGCCTTCACCTCCGAAGACCATCGATTTAAGGCTTCCTGAAGCTTCAATGTCGAAGTCGATTGAAGGCTCGAAAGCAACAATACAGCCGGTATCAATACGAAGAGTTTCATTATTCAGCTGTTTTTCAATTACAGTCCCTCCTGCATGGATGAAAGCTTTGCCATCACCCTCAATTTTTTGGAGGATAAATCCTTCGCCTCCAAGCAATCCAGCACCGATTCTCTTGTTTAGCGTGATGGAGAGTTTTGTACCGAAAGCAGCACAGAGGAAGCCGTCTTTTTGTACGATAAGAGTGTTCCTGACATCTTTCAGGTCAACAGGAATTATAGTTCCCGGATATGGTGCCGCAAAGGCAACATGGCTTTTATTATAACCATGGTTTGTGAAGTGAGTAATAAAGAGCGATTCTCCAGTGAGGAGCCTTGAACCTGCAGAGAGAAGTTTTCCCATCAGTCCCTGGTTAGGAGTTGAACCGTCGCCCATTTTCACCTCGAAATTAATGCCCTGTTCCATGTAGACCATTGTTCCGGCCTCTGCAATTACTGTCTCTTTCGGATCGAGTTCAATCTCTACAAATTGGATATCGTCGCCGAAAATCTTGTAATCAATTTCATGTGATATCATGTCTGATATTTATTACGTTAATATTTAAAATGCACAAATGATCCCTTCATCTACCCCCCCCCCCGGGGGGCAGGGGAAACCTTTTAATAATATTTGGAATATCGAAATTAAACAATCTGATTGCAGTAAGCAAAATGAATGGATAAAATTATTATTTTTGACGCATCAAAGGGTTGTTAGCTCATCCCGATAGCTATCGGGAGGTTTAGAGCAAACTACCCAATTAGTAATAAATGAAGGGTTGTTAGCTCAGTTGGTTTAGAGCATTACCTTGACAGGGTAGGGGTCACTGGTTCGACTCCAGTACAACCCACAAAAAAAGGGCTCAGTGCACAGAGCCCTTTTCTTTTGCCCTGTGCTCTGTGCCCTGTGCCCTTAGCTTCTTAGGTCTAGATTAGAGTTCGCGGATTTTTATGTTCCTGAACCATACGGGATAACCATGATCCTGGAGGCCAATATAACCCTCTTTTGCGATACCTTCTGTCCAGCCCGGGAATGTTTTGAATTTACTTTTTTCAACTGCGGCATCCCACTCAGGAGTCCAGAGGGTGTATTCAACAACTTTTACACCATTCTGGGTATGAGTTACTTTTCCATCTACAACTTTAATTACAATTGTATTCCATTCTCCGGCAGGCTTAACTGTTTTCGGATCGGCTGCAATCATGTCATAAAGAGAACCTGCAAGATGACTGGCAATCTTATTGTCGGTAGCATCAACGTTATCGAGGACTTGAATCTCTGGAGCTGCGTAGTAAACAGGCTTTCCCGGGACTTCTCTCACATTAAAGAAGATTCCTGAGTTAGCTGCTTTGCTTGCTTTCCAGTCGATAGAGAGTTCGAAATTTTTAAATTTCTTTGAGCCATAAACGATGTCGCCATTTGCACCTTCTCCGGGTTTTTTACCTTCACCGGTGAATACTTTCATAGCATTATCTTCAAGGACCCAGTTTGCAGGCATAGCTGTTCCGTTACACTGGCGCCAGCCGGTAAAATCTTTACCGTTGAATAAAAGAACCCATCCGTCTTTCTTTTCTTTGCCTGTGAGTTTGTTCTGTCCGAATGAAGGGAGAGAGATTAGCAATGCTGCTAATAATGTCAGAATAATGTTTCTTTTCATAATATATTTTATTGGTTTGTTTTCCGATGCAAAATAGTAAAAAAAATTTATAACTGATTCAGAATTCCAGTACACTATATCTATTGTCAAATTTAGGGAAAGTGATCTCTGTGTCTCTCTGTGACTTCTCCGGATTTTTTCTGTGTAATAAAAGAAGACTAAGAACTGACACAGAGTCACACAGAGGAGGCACAGAGCTACACAGAGGTATAAATCACATGAAAAAGCAATTACTAACTGGCATAAATACAAAGAGATACAACAAATGACTAGGAATATAGTCATTTTTATTGCAAAATATTTGCGTGACTATAAAAATAGTCATATCTTTGTTGGGAAGGATTGACAAACGACTTACGACACACGGCTAACGACGCACGGTATTTTGATAATTAATACAAACACAAATGCAGTTAACAAAAGCAGAAGAACAGGTAATGCAGATTTTATGGGACATGGAAGAGGGTCTTGTAAAGGATATCCGCGATAGTTTTGGCGAGCCGAAACCTGCCCGGAATACTGTGTCAACAGTTGTGAGGGTACTTGAGAAGAAAGGGTATGTTGGCCACAAAGCATATGGGAACGTTCATCTCTACCATCCGCTGGTATCGAAAAGTGACTATTCGAAGAGTCAGCTGTTCGGACTGATGGAGGGATATTTCAACAACTCTTTTCCGGCGATGGCTTCATTCTTTGCCCGGGAGAAGGACCTTACACTTAAGGAACTTGAAGAGCTCCTCGAGGATACAAAAAAAGGAATTGACAAAAAATAAGAAACGGAAATAATGGAAGCATTTGCATTTTATCTGCTTAAGTCAGTAATCTGGCTCTCGGGGTTCGCTTTTGTATACCTGCTGTTTCTCCGCAATGAGAGGTTCTTCACCCTTAACCGGTTCTTTTTACTGGCAGGGATAATTGCCTCAATGCTCTTCCCGTTCATCTCAATTCATTATACTGTTATACTGCCGGTTACTGAGAATTTTAGTACAGGCAATATTTCTGTAGCACAAATTGAAAAACCAGAAACTTCAACACTTATTGATTTCGGTTCCCTGATGTTTATACTTTATGCTTCCGGGGCCCTGTTTGTTGTTTATAAAGTTATCAGACAGAGCAGAACTGTAATAAACGTCATTAAAAAAGCTGATGTTAAAGTTCTGAATTCCGTCAGACTGATCCGGACTCCTGAATACACCAATTCGTTTTCATTTTTCTCCTATGTGTTTGTCAATCCTTCAGTTACAGACATTGAAACAGAGGAGATTGTGAATCACGAAATGGCTCATATCAGGCAAAGGCACTGGTTTGATCTGGTGCTTGTTGAGTTGCTTTGTATGTTACAGTGGTTTAATCCTGTTGCATGGATCTATATCAGGTTCATCAAGCAAAACCACGAGTATCTTGCCGATGAGGTGGCGCTGCAGCGCTCTTCCGATCCGGCCATATACCGCGCAACTCTGTTAAATCAGATTGTTGGCTATCCTGTCATCATTCTGGCAAATTCCTTCAATTCTTCAATTAACAAAAAACGATTTATCATGATGAAAAATAAAATAAGTTCACCCTACAGGAAGCTGAAGTTATTACTTATTCTTCCGGTAATTGCTGTTGTATTATATTCCTTTGCCAAACCGGAATATAAATACATCAGCTATGATGAAACCAGCAGCACTGCTTCCCTTTCTTCTCAGGCATCAAAGGAAGTTAAGGGAACAATTGTTAATCCCTCCGGGTTACCTCTGACAGGTGCCACTGTAGTTCTTAAAGGAACAACTATGGGAGTAACCACCGATCCCAGGGGTTTCTTCCAGCTAAAGGATGTTCCTGAAAATGGTATTCTGATAGTATCTTATGTTGGTTTCAAGACAAAAGCGATAAAACCAGTCTTTACAGCCGACATGAAGATAAAGATGGAAAGCGATACAGTAACTCTTAAAAGTATCGGGGTTCCGCCACCACCACCTCCTCCGCCACCGCCACTGTATGTGATTGATGGAAAGGTTAGTGAAAAACATTATAACAGTGTTAAAAAGGAGAATACAGAATCGATAAAAGTTCTTAAAGTTGATGCTGCTATTGCAAAATACGGGGATAAGGCAAAATACGGAGCCATTGAAATTACAACAAAGAATAAAGCCGGGTTAAAGGCAGAAGAGCTCAACGAAAAGAATGCGGAATCAATTCCGCCACCACCCCCGCCGCCGCCGCCACCACCAGCTTCAGAAGTCAGGATAAGAAATACTGACGGATCAGAAGCCCAGCCTCTTATTGTAATAGATGGCATTAATAGGGGGAAAGATGGTCTGAATGGAATTAATCCCGATGATATTGGCAGCATGACTGTTTTAAAGGATCAACCGGCTATTGATAAATATGGTGTTGAAGGCAGAGATGGTGTTATTATAATTACCTCCAAAGGCCATAGGACGACTGGTTTTAACGATAGTTCCAGTTTTAAGGTTACAGGATATGGGCAACAGCAGAAAACATTGCCAGGCGGAGGTCTTAATTACAGGTCACAATACGGAGGCAAGCCTTTACTTTTAGTTAATGGTTTTGAAAGGGATATTGATATTAATGAGATCAGTCCTGATCAAATTGAATCTATCAATGTGAAAAAAAATGATCCGGCTGCTGCATCTTTATATGGTGAAAAGGCAAAAGATGGAGTAATTGAAATCACACTGAAACAAGGGGTTAATCCTAACGATCTGCAAAGGAAGTCCGATTCACAAATCGAAAGTGTTAAAGTAACGGGTTATGGTGTACAGAAAGGGGAGCCTGTTTCCAACAAAGATGTCTTTTTTGTTGTTGAAGAGATGCCCGCTTTCCCGGGAGGAGAAAAAGCACTTCAGTCGTATATTTATAACAATATCAAGGTTATGAAAGGATCGGAGAAAATCTCTGAGCCTGTATTGGTTGTCTTTACAGTTGACAGCAAGGGGAAGGTTCGTGATGCAACGGTCCTGAAAAAGAAGTATCCTGTATGGGAAGCTGAGGCAATAAGGGTTGTTAGCAGTATGCCAGACTGGAAACCGGGTATGCAGCATGGAATACCTGTTGATGTTATGGTGCAGCTGCCAATAGATTTTAGTACAGTTAAGAAATAATATAATTTTCCCGCAGTTCCGATAGCTATCGGAATCGCAGATCAACGCAAACTAAGAACTTACACAGAGTTACACAGAGGAGACACAGAGTTACACAGAGTATAATTCGCGATGGGTGAAGATCAGCGAAAATCAGCGGAATCTGCGGGAAATTTCTTAATCTTTATCTTTCTTTTCAACAGGCATAAAGAATGCTGCGCGTACCGAAGGAGGACACTGGGAATCGAGGCCTTTTACGGCTCTCCAGATCACCTCATTAAAGTCGGCATCATTCACGTTATCCTCCTTAGAGAAATCGAAGGTTTCACTTTTCTTCTGCCATTCGCTTACGATGGTGTTCTTTAAATTTAGATCAATATTCGATGGTCTGGCAGTGAACGCAGGATGATCAGGCGTATTATTCAGGCTTCTCCATACAGGAGTGGCTGAAGCATCGTACTGACTCATTGGCGGAATTCCAAGGATTAGTTCAATTGTCCGAAGAAATGATGTTGTTGAATATGCTGTATGATCCACATATCCCTTTTTAACATAGCCGCCTGCCAGGAATGCAGGTGAACGATGTGCATCAACATGATCGGGACCATTCTGTGCATCATCTTCAACAATAAGAACAAGGCTCTCTTTCCAGATCTTACTATGACTGAGATGTTCGAGAAACAATCCGACCGCCAGGTCATTATCTGCCACATGAGCAAATGGAGTTGGTTTTCCAAGATTCAGTCCTTCGGTATGATTATTACCCATCCTTATTGTATTAAGCTGAGGCACTGCGTTTATAGCAAGTAGTGAATCAAAATCATGTTGCCAGCGACTGAACCGGACGGTATCCCTTACTCCCATTCCCCATTCCGGGTATGGTTTACAGAAATGGTCCTTCAGTACAGGAACACTTGCCTTGTTGTTCTCTATAAATTCACCATAAGAACGATAGCTGACATTCACTTTTTTAGCTGCATCCCAGAGGAATCCGTCCTTATTGTTAGCGATAAGCCTTTTTCCTTCACCGGGGAATGTTCCGCCTCTTCCTCCGTAACTTGTTGGCCATGTCTTTTCAAGAAAATCTGTTGCGTATGCTCCCATAGTCCAGTTATGGCCATCTGCGCTCACTTCACCGTTCACATAAAAGTTATCGAGAAGAACAAATTCTTTTGCGATAGCATGCTGATTAGGAGTTATGTTTTCTCCGAAGAGGCAAAGCGACGGATCGCCGTTTCCATCAGGCAGATCACCAAGCACCTGGTCGTAAGTACGGTTTTCTTTTATTACGTAAAATATGTATTTGATCGGAGAAGGATCGCCTATTTTCTGAGGAACAGGGTTACCTGCAACTCCTTCTGATAACAGTTCTTTTTCTTTTATGTATGGAGTATTATCATAAACTGCTTTTGAGAAAAGAGCCAGCTGCTTCTCTCCGGGAGTACTGAAAAGCTGAAGAGTCCCTCTGAATAATCCACCTATATACTGGACTTTTATTTTTTGTTCTTTTCCGGCAGCCTGATAAACTACTTCTTCTCCTTTCCGCATAGGATTGGGTCCGTAAGGATTCGCTTTTGAAGTAAGCCCTTTTCCGTTACTCACAAGGATTTTATTTTTCACAACCCTTACGCAGGTCGGATACCATCCGGTGGGGATAAATCCTTTACTTTTACTCTGACCCGGCATTGAGACATCAAAAACCGCCAGGCAATTATTGTCGGCATTGGCAATGAAAAGTGATTTTTCATCATTGCTGAGAGCAACGCTGTTAGTTGTAGAACCGGCAGGAGCACCGGGGTAAAGGGCGGTATTAAGTGTTTCAATAACACTTAATTTCCTGGTATCGATCACCGAGACACTGTTATCATCGGCATTTGCCACAAACAGGTATTGTCCCGACTTTGTGATGCACATATCATTTGGGTGACTGCCAACAGCAACTGAGCCTGAAATTTTCTCCTGTTTTGTATCAAACACTATGATGCTTCTATTCCCCCAGCATGAGATAAAGAGCTTACTATGATCAGGTGAAAGTAAGCAGGTATAGCCCTCGGCTCCAAGAGGATGCTGTGAAAGAACCTTCTTGGTTTTGGTATCGCATACGTAAAGCGAATTATCCTCTTTGGTAACAGCATAAAGTCTGTTATTAGGATCATCAAGAGCAATTCCGGCAATAGATATTTTAACCGGCCAGGGTTTCCCAATCCTTATTGTATCGTAGTTTGACAGTTTATTATTGATTATTGCATAGCGGATAATTATGTTATCATTGCCACCTGAAGCATACAGATATTTGCCTCCGTCGGTAAAGGCAAGGCCTAGCCATGATTTCCCGATTACAATTGAGTCGACAATAGCCTCTTTTTCGAGATCAACAAGCTGAATTGTCTGATCGCTCTGGCCATTGTTTGTAATGGCGGCCAGCTTCTTTGAGGGTGAAATTACAATGTTCAGAGGCAGATCGCCCAGGGGCAGGAGTTTGCCAACCGGAGAGAGCTTCCATCCGTTTGGAAGAGTTACCCGACCAGATTCTATTTCGTTAATAGTCTGAGCGTTAACATTAACAACTGATCCGATAAAGATTATACTTATCAGAATTACTACGAGTTTGCTATTGAGCTGTTTCATTTTTTTTGGATTTATCTCTGTGGCTCTCTGTGGCTCCTCCGGATTTTCTCTGTGTAACTAATAAATAAGAACTGTCACAGAGTTACACAGAGGAGGCACAGAGTTACACAGAGAATTGTTATAATCTAATAATATTACTTTAAAAATTTATTGCCACGGGTTTTAAGGACTTTAAGAGTTTCTTTTCGGATCTTCACTACAGCATTCCCTTTTATATCAAGTGGTTCACCGTCGATATGGAACCGCGATTCATCTGTCTCAATTGTAATCTCCTTGTCTGTCTTGAAATGAGTGACATACTTCGATTTGTTAATCCTTTTGGTAAAGAGACGGAGAACGAAGACAGACCCGAATATTTTAGGGAATGGCTTTATCATTACGATATCCATCATCCCGTCGTTTGGTTTCGCTTCGGGTGCAATAAATGCATTGTTCCCGAATTGTCTGGTATTAGCAATTGTCAGGACGAAAAGTTTCTCGGAAATAATGACCTTGCCTTCCGATTTAATTGTAACCTGAAAGGGGCGAAGCTGAAGGAATGTCTTGAAAGTAAGCCAGACATATGGCAGGAAGCCGCGCAGTTTAAGTTCATTAAATGAGTGTGCGACAAAGCTGTCGAGACCAATCCCCGCTACGTTAAGGCACATTCTGTTATTGATGTCAATAACATCAATATCCATACTTTCACCTTTTGCTATGTTTGAAAGAAGATACGGGATATTCATTCTGAAGCCGAATTCTTTGGCAAATCCGTTACCGGAACCCAGGGGAAGTACTCCGAATATCTTATCACTTCCGACAAGTTCAGTAGCCACAGTATGCACAGTGCCATCGCCTCCGGCAGCTACAAAAACTTTATGGTGATTGATGTTTTCCCTGATGAGAGGACC
Source organism: Bacteroidales bacterium (assembly GCA_016709865.1). NCBI lineage: Bacteria > Pseudomonadati > Bacteroidota > Bacteroidia > Bacteroidales > Bacteroidales bacterium. The sequence goes on along the minus strand of JADJLX010000004.1, from coordinate 56,675 downwards.
TGTGTCGTTTACTGTATATGACTTAAGACAAACCAGGTCATTCTTTCGGCGGTCGAGATCTTTTGATACAATAAAGTTAACAGGCTGAACCCCTGCGTTCGGATTAAGAATGAACAGGGCTTTATTATTCTTTTCTGTCTGAGACAATTTCATTGCTCAAATTTACAGAACTTTTTGTCAATGACAGTTAATATCTTGTTAAGATCCGCAGACAAGCCCCCTGTCCCGCTAAGGCGGGCCTTCCCCCTAAAGGGGGATTAAATCCGTAATATATTGTAATTTAATTAGATAAGATGAAATTAGCCCCCCTTTAGGGGGTCCCGATATCGGGAGGGGGGCAGAAAATATTATTCCATAAAAGAGTATTTGAAGTCGGTAGCAGGTATGAGGGTTTCTTTGATAGTTCTGGGGCTCACCCACCTGATGAGATTAAGGTGACTGCCGGCCTTATCGTTTGTGCCGGAAGCTCTTGCGCCGCCGAAAGGCTGTTGGCCTACCATCGCCCCTGTCGGTTTATCGTTTATATAGAAATTGCCTGCAGCATACCGCAATGCACGGCAGGCGGTTATCATCGCATACTTATCGTTGCTGAAAATTGCACCGGTAAGACCAAATGGCGATGTCTCATCACAGATCTTAAGAGTCTGTTCATATTGGTCGTCTTTATAAACATAGATTGTCATAACCGGACCGAAGATCTCTTCTTCCATAGTGAAAAAATGAGGGTTTCCGGTGACTATCACTGTTGGTTCTATAAAATATCCCTTACTCTTATCTCCGTTTCCTCCTGCAATTATCTCAGCATCGCCCGATGATTTTGTTTTTGTGATGTACGACATTATTCTGTCAAAGGAAGCTTCGTCGATGACTGCATTAACATAGTTTTTGAAGTCGGTAACATCGCCGGTTTTTATTTCACGGATCATCCGCAGGATCTCCTTTTTCGTCGCCTCCCACAATGACTCAGGAATATAGGCCCTTGAGGCAGCAGAACATTTTTGTCCCTGGTATTCAAATGATCCCCGTACAATGGCAGTAGCCAGTTCAAGCGGCTTAGCTGAGTTGTGGGCAAAAATGAAGTCTTTCCCGCCAGTTTCACCTACCAGTTTAGGATATGATTTATAAACTGAAAGGTTATCTGACACCTGTTTCCATAGAGTGTTGAAAGTTGAATTTGAACCCGTAAAATGAATCCCGGTCAGATCGCGGTGTTTAAGTACAATTTCACTTATCAGGGCTCCGGATCCCGGAACAAAATTTATTACACCTGCAGGAAGTCCGGCTTCTTCCAAAATCTTCATAAAGTAATAATTTGAAAGGAGTGAAGTTGTTGCAGGTTTCCAGACAGTTGTATTACCCATTAGGGCAACGCTCGTATTCAGATTAGATGCTATTGCAGTAAAATTGAAAGGAGTGACTGTATAAACAAAACCTTCAAGAGGACGGTATTCGAGACGGTTAATATTCTCATTCTCCGACAGTGGCTGCTCCATATATATCATAGAGGCAAAGTAGGTATTGAACCTCAGGTAGTCAGCAACTTCACAAGCTGAATCAATTTCAGCCTGGAGAATGTTTTTCCCCTGACCCAGCATTGTTGCTGCATTAATTTTGTATCTGTATTTTTTTGAGACAAGTTCGGCTGCTTTTGCCATAACTGCGGCCCTTTCCATCCATGAAAGAGTCATCCAGTCATTTTTTGCATCGAGAGCTGACTGTATGGCCATAGAGACCTCTTTTTCTGTAGCCATATGATAAGTGGCAAGAATATGACCATGATCGGTTGGCATTACAACCTTCCCTGTTTTTCCGGTTCTGATCTCTTTCCCTCCTATAATAAGAGGAATATCAATAACCTGATTCATTTGTAATTTTAGTTCTTCTTCAAGAAATTTCCGCTCCTGACTCCCCGGTGAGTAGGAAAAAACGGGCTCATTTTTAGGTTCCCTGAAATTATATATCGCATTATTCATTTTTTAAATATTTAGTGCAAATGAAATATTAGAGGAGTCTGCCTGCAATGATAAAAGTCTTTGTCAGCAGGTTCCCCAATCAAGTAACAGTTGAGGAATTCAGAAGTTCAGAAAAGAGGCTGATATTAACTTTAGTCACTCAAAACTCTAGTCACTCCAAACTTTTATTGTAAATTGGGGTTTAGTTTAAAAAGAGACTTAAAGACTATGTCAGATAATAAGTTTTACCATTTTTCAGCAACTGGTTTGTTTTACGGAGTCGCAACAGCTGCTGATGCAATTGCAGCAACCAGCGAGGGAGGTTTTATCTGGCTTAATTATTATAAGCCGACAAAGCAGGAACTAAATTTCCTGATAGATACCCTGGGGATACATCCACTTTCTGTTGAAGACTGTCTGGATGCTAAACAGATCCCTAAAATAGAACATTTTCCTAAAAACACTTTTATAATTTTTAATGCTTTCAGTTATATTGAAAAGACACTTCATATTGACGAGGTAGATTTTTTCATTGGCAAAAATTACATTATAACTGTCAGCGGGCATAATTCTGATTCAAGAAGACCTCTTGTCAACATCGAAAGCATAGTCTCTAAGGATTCACTAAATGCTAAGAGTGGTCCTGCATTTTTGCTGCACATACTTATGGATTACCTTGTTGACCAGAAGTTTGAGGCGTTTGATGCTCTTGAGGACGATCTTGAAACGGCAGAAGATGAGGTAATTGATAACTGTGCCGGGTTTAATCCTAAAGAACTTATGAGGCTAAGAAAGGATCTTCTGAATCTCAGGAAAAGTCTTTTTCACGAAAGGGAGATACTTGTGAAGATTTGCCGCCTGGATTGTCCGTTCATATCTGATAAAGCTATATTTCATTATCGGGATATTTATGATCACCTGGCAAAAATATTTGAACTCTCAGAAACCTACAGGGAGATTGTGACAAACCTTATGGAGCTTTATACTTCACTGCTAAACAACTTAATGACCAAGGCATCAAATGAGACAAATGCATCAGTAAGGAGACTGACTCTGATAGCCACAGTGTTTATGCCGCTGACTCTTCTGGCAAGTATTGGCGGGATGTCTGAATGGTCGATGATGACCGGACCGGAAAACTGGAAGATTACATATCCGCTTTTTATGCTTGGGATGCTTGTAATCGGAGGATTGAATTTTGTTCTGATAAGGTTACTTGAGAAAAGGGGCAGATTTAAGAAGATCGAGTAGTCATCCGGAAATCTCTTTCTTGTTGCCAAGATCAAACATTCCGAGATGTTTTTCACCGAAGGACACAATTGCATAGGCGAAGAAAAGCCCTGAAAGTATATCTATGCTATAGTGACCATGTGCAAGGAACAGGGTGATTATAACAAAAATAAGGCAGGTCATTATTATCCATTTATACACTTTGTCATTAACAAGAAGGAAGAGGAGGAACACGTTGCCGGCATGTCCGGAAGGATAAACTCCGATATCATATTTTGAAAAGCCATTAAACAATGGATCTGATCCGGTGAATGCAGGAGGATTTCCAAAAGGAGTAAGAACAATAAATATACCTCTTACGATATAGAAAATTGCACTCATCAGAATTATAAAAGGAATTCTTTTATAGTCCTTCTTGTGAACGATATAAACCAGGACAACTATTATTGGGACGAGAGCGAAAATATCGTACCAGAGAGCAACTTTAACGGTTGGGAGATTGTCGAGGATCAGATCCGACAACATAGGAAGAGTCTTGCCTTCGAGCATATAATTATGCAGGTAAGTCTGAGAAGCGATATTCAGGGCGCCACCAATGAGGAATGATATCACGGCAATATAGATATACCTGCTTTTCAACACCTCAATAATCGAACGAAGCATATCAGCAAGAAAAGACATAAGCCTGCCCTGTTTGTAATCTGAAGTCATTTACTCTTTAAATAGTATTACTTTTTACCATTAACAGCACATCCTGTCAATGCAGTCCAAAGATAAACACTTCTGCGAATAATTGAGAAAGAAAATTATTCTGACTCCTCAGACATTGTATTGTATATTGCAATTATCTCTTCTTTTAACTCTTCGGGAGCTTCAATATGTCCCCAGCCTGACTGCGATTGCCATAGTCCGTCGTAGGCCGAGTCGTGATAAGAACGAATAAGATGGGGAATATTCTTATCGGTGAGTATTTCGTTAAGAAGCATAGCCTCTATTTCATTCCGGAAAACAAGAATTTTAACCTGTTTGCTCATGGCTTATCCTATTACTTTGACAGATGGTTTCATATAACAAAGTTACGAAAATATTAACCACGGAGGACACGGAGGAATGCTATCTGGACGCTACAACCGGCGTATATTTCATTGTTACAGTTACCTCCAGAGTTTTATTGATTTTGTCTCTTATGATCCACGGAATAGTTATCTTATAATCTTCGGGGACAATCATGAATTTTGAAGTCGCATTGATCCCTCCTGTCACGATTTCAATGGTTCCTTTGGTACTTATCTTATTAGTGACATTATGAATTGTAAGGTCTCCCTCAACAATTACCTCATATGCTCCGATCTTTGAAAAGTTAACAGATGAAATGTTCGTGATCTTTCCTTTAAACAGAGCTTTAGGGTATTTCTCCGACTCCATGTAGTTCTCGTTAAAATGTTCCTCCATTAGGGCTTTTTCGAAATGAAAAGACCTGATAAGAACCTGAAAAACGAGATCTCCCGTTGCTATATCCAGAACTGATGCTACCTGGTTGTTATCGGCTTTGATGTCCTCTATAGGAGTATGTGAATAGAATCCGATATAACCATTTTTGGTCATGTATTTCTGACTGTAACTGGTGAGGTACAGAATTGAAAATATAAGAAGAGCGGTAAGGTGTTTCATTATAAATCCGTTCAATGTAAAACAAACAGGGTGGATAATTTGTTCGTGGCACGAGAAAATCATTTTTTGCTTCTTAACCCTTCCCCCATCCCCTTCCCTTAAACAGTAAGGGAAGGGGAGTAGTATCCCTGAGACGCTTATTTGTACTGGAAGGTAAAAAGATTTAAGGTTTTCCTTCTTTCCTCAGATTAAATACCCTTGAAATATTAAACCCGAAGTGAATATCGCCGTTACCCCAGCTGCCTGTTGATTCACCAATGAATCCTTTCTCGATCATGGCAAGCGAGTTTGTGAAGATGAGCTGAAACACATGTCCCCCTGTTTCAATGTCAACGCCAAGAGCCAGGGGATTGTAAACCGGCTGACCATTGTATGATCCGGGATCTGGATTAATATAATATTCGGCATTTACAGAGATCCGTTTTGAGAGTTTCATTCGACCACCTGCCCCTATTGCAAAAATGTTATAAGGATCTGAAATTGAGCCAGTAAGATTACGGTGTATAAAAGAAGGTGTTAGCTGAGCCGAGAACGAGGGACTGAATTTTCTCGCAATGAGTACCTGTCCCACATATGTTAGTCTTGATGTAAAGTCGAATGGTCTGGCCGGATCGTTCCACCTGACTGTTTTCAGTGCTGCTGACGTGAAAACCGACAACGAAACAGGCATTACCCTGGCTCCTGATGATTGTTTCAGAATTGAAAACTTGGCAAATCCGTCAAATGTCTTTTCATATGTTCCTCTTCCGATTCCCGCCATCAGCCATTTATTGATTCCGTATTCCAGGCTGAAATGGATATTAGCCTGATCGAGCCCGAATAACTCATATGCTCCTGAGTTGATTCTTCCGAAGCGGTGCGAGATTCTGAAATCAAGCTGTTTAGGGGCCATTTTCTCTATTGATTGGCCATTCAGAATATGTGTTGATTTGAAGGTGGCTGAGGCATAGTTTATCTCAGGTTTAGTTCCTTCATTAATAAGATTCATCAAGTCGTCCTGGGCTGCAAGAGAAATAGGGAGGGCTAAGAGCAGCATTGAAAGTGTCAGACGGTTCATATTATATATTTTAATTCGTTTTCAAAATTCGGAGTAAAGATCCCTTTGCCGATATTTTCCCTGATCTCCTGCAACGACCAGTATCTGCCTTCTTCAATCTCATTCTTTTCAACACGGGGAACCTCATCGGTAATTGTTTTAAAGGAGTTTACGAGCTCCCTTTCCCTTTGTGATTCCCAGACATACCTGGTAATAAACAGGGGAACAAATTCTGTAAGATTTAGTTCTTCAAAAGCTTCTCTTTTTAGTGCTTCTTCAATCGATTCGCCCGGACTGACATGTCCGCCGACAGATGTATCCCATTTACCTGGCTGGATATCTTTTGTCATTGATCGTTTCTGCAGGAAGAGTTCGCCTTTAGTGTTAAAGACATGAAGATGCACAACAGGGTGCAGGAGCATGCTTTTCCCGTCGTGACAGACTGTGCGGGGCGCTTCACCTATTGTATTGCCGTTTTCATCGACAATGGGGAACATTTCTATTGATTTGGAATTGTTCATATATGCAAAACTAAGTAAATCCTTTAACCGCAGAGAACCGCTGAGGAAATAATTGAGAACCGCAGAGGAATTTCTATTTATCTCCAAATCTCTTATTAACTCTGCGTAACTCTGCGCCTACTCTGCGAACCTCTGCGGTAAAAAAGAACTTCAATTCAGAATCTGTGTTGAAGAAGAGACAATCGTAAAACTGCACTTTATAGAATTCCCATCCTCGTCGACAGCTGTAAGTATATGACTACCAGATCCTGCAATGATCTCAATCTGATGAATATATTTTGTGGTGCCAATATATTTTTCATCGAGATGCCAGAAGATTTTTTTTGAAGGATTTCGGTGTGCTATTTCAGGAACGACTCTTGTCAGGGTTCCTGTTTCGTCGCGGGGAATAAAGATCTTTACACCTGAATTCGGGTAGATAAACTCCATTGCCGCTATTGTCCCTGAGGCAGCGCATCCCGGAGCAACAGGGGGCAAAGGTCTGTATTCGGGGTGTTTCTGCCGGTAGAAATACTCCATGGCGGGAGGAAGCACAAACCAAGGGACATTAATGATCTCTCCCGGTGATGCACAATCGGATGTTACCTGCAGTGTTTCTGATTTATTCAGATGAATGACCTGATGGAAAGGACAGGCTTCGCTACGCAGTCCGTTAACTCCTGCGGGTATTTCAATGGTCTCGGGACAATCGGAAGAAGCCCTGAATCCGCTCTTTGCACACACTTTTATCATTGTCAGATCCTCAAGAGGCGTTTTGAACCAGGGACCAGTTCCTGTCAGATTAAGAAGATCAAAAAGAATTGGAGCTGCAGCAGTGATGCCTGTCAGTCCGGGCCTTCCTTCTCCGTCGGCGTTTCCAACCCAAACACCAATAACATATTGCGGCGTTGTTCCGACAGCCCATCCGTCCCTGAAACCAAAGCTGGTGCCTGTCTTCCATGCTACATCAGGTGATGAGGAGAAGTACTGCCAGCCAGTTTCGCTCTCGGGTCTGTTTACTTTCTGAAGTGCCTCATAGGTTAGCCATATTGAAGCGGCGGACAAAGGAGGAGCATGATCTTCGTTTTTAAGTGTATCAGTAACACTTATTATTACCGGCGCATGATAATCTTCTGTGTAGTATTTTTTTTCCTTCAGGTATCTGTTGAGCACTCTCGACAGAGATGCGTAGGCTCCGGTGAGTTCCCATAAGGAAGTCTCTCCTCCTCCCAGGATCATTGAAAGTCCATAGTGGTCGGCAGGTTTGTCAAATGACGTGAATCCGGTTTTTTTCAGAATATCGAGGAATCGCTCAGGATCATATTTCTGAAGCATTTTTACTGCAGGAATATTAAGCGATTGTGATAAGGCCGAACCGGCACTTACAGCCCCGCTGTACGACTGATCGAAATTCTTTGGTGAGAAACCGGGGAAACGTGTCGGGACATCAGCCACCAGGCTGTTTGGCAGGATATCTCCCGACTGCTGCATAGCTGCATAGAGAAATGGTTTCAGGATGCTTCCTGTACTTCGCAATGAACGGATTATATCTACATCTCCGCCATGCAGCTTAGCTTCCTCAAGGGTGCTGTTTCCAACATAAGCCAGGACATTTCCTGTTTCAACTTCTAAAATCAAACAGGCAGAATTATAGATATAGTTTGCAGAAAGTTCTTTCTGATGAGTGTTTATTATTTCTGTTGCTCTCTCCTGCAGATGAAGATCGATAGTAGTCTTAACGGTCTGCCCCTTTCTTGTCGTAAAAATATGATCAGTTAGATGAGGCGCTTTGGCAGGAAGAGTTTTTGGCTGGCCCGGAACCGGCTCATCAATTGACAGGATAAGTGTAAGCGAATCAAAGTAGTTCCTTTCATATAACCTTCTGAGCAGGTCATCCCTTCTTCTTTTAAGTACTTCCTGGTTCCTTCCCGGAAATACAAGTCCGGGTGAGTTCGGAAGTATTGCAAGCGAAGCAGCCTCTGCCCATGAAAGAGAAGAGGAAGATTTGCCGGTATATCGCCAGGCTGCAGCTTCGAGACCGACTGTATTTCCACCGAAAGGGGCATTGGAAGCATACATCTCAATGATCTTCTTTTTGGAAGAGAACAGCTCTAGTTTCAGGGCAGAAAGCATCTCAATGAATTTCTCGCCGTATGTCCGGGGTTTGTTACCCGCAGCAATCCTTGCAACCTGCATCGTTATTGTGCTGCCTCCGCTGACAATCTTACCTGCTTTGAAATTGTTTACCGCTGCCCTGAAAATGGATACCGGGTTAATTCCCGGATGAAACCGGAACCAGCGGTCCTCGAAGGTAAGGAGTGCTTTTTCAAATTTATCGGGGACCTCTCCGGAATAAGGGAAGCGCCACTGTCCGTCATCTGCGATTCTGGCGCCCAGCAAGCTTCCGTCATTTGCTTCAACAACAGTTGATAAAGGCGACCTGAATCGCGGCATTGGAGAAAGCAAAACCGGAGTAGTAACTACCCCGGCTGCTATCAGAAATATTCTGAGCTTCCTGTTCAATTTATTCGCCGGTTACTCTTATTTTATTTCCGGGTATTCTGGCGTAACAATTAGGAGTATACATTGCTTCGCACCATACTGATGGCTGGTAATATTCACCTTTATAGGCGGCATTAAGCACCATCACAAAGCTTTTTGTTTCGCCCTGTGACAGCACGAAGTAGGTGTTAACCCTGTCGTCCCTGATATCGCGGTAGGTAAAGGCACCCTCTTTGATGCCAAAGTTCGATTCAAATAATCTGGAATTCCTGATCTCCCAGCCCGAAGGTACCATCTGAGTAAGAGCAATATTATCCACTTTTGAGAAGGTGTTGTTCGTTACTTTCACAACCATCATGAAGTCAGTTCCCTGTTTAAGACTGGTATGAACAACCGGTTTGAGATTCATATCAAAATATTCAATCTTCATACCGAGGCCTTTCTCTTCACCTGAGTTATCAGAAATAAGCGGAACACCTTTTCTGGTAAGGGTTACATAGACAGGTTTATCAGAATTGTTTTCAACAGTTAATGTATTATTCCCGTTTTTAATCTTCAGATCATTGCTGACAACCTGTTTTGAGAGAATGGTCTGTGCAGATTTATCTCCATTTAGTGTTACAGTTATTTTTGCAGGACTGTTTTTATCGCCAGGTAACATTTCGGCGTATTTCATATAGGCGATCAGTCCCCAGGAAATAGATTGAGTGCTGTACCACTCTTCATTGTTAAATCTTTCACAGATCTCCTTCAGTAGAGGGAGTGCCTCTTCTTCATTTTTCAGAAGAACCAGAGTGTACAGGATAATTGCTTTGTCGCGGATAAGGCTGCCATAGAAATAATTCTGTATTTCAACTTCAGTTGTTGTGTTTCTGACATCAATTAGATCGCCTGCAGCCTCGGGACGACCGCTTACTGCAAATGAAGCAGCCAGAAGCCAGCGCGACAGCTTTGTGAGGTCGGGAGACTCCCTTAACCTGTTCATTGCACCCTTATCGGGCTGACCGGCGAGGGCAAGAGTGAAGAGCCGGTATGCCTGATCGCCCTGTGTCTGGATGTACCGGGTATCGTATCGCCAGTCGCGGGCTGTTTTTTTCTGATAATCGATCCATTTCTGTTTAAAACCGGAAGGGATGCTATAACCCATTCTTTCTGCTTCAACCATAAAATGGCCGGCATAGGAAGTTACCCAGTTATCGGCCTGGTACGATCCGGGCCAGAGGGCGATTCCACCATTGGCCATCTGACGCGATACTATCAGGTTGATTGCTTCTTTTATATTTGTTGAAACTGACTGCATTACAGCCGCGTCATTTCCCTTAAGATCTTTAAGATATAATTGCGGGAACGCAGAAGATGTAATCTGTTCCGAACATCCGTGCGGATATTCAACTAGGTAGTCAAGCCGTTTTTCAAGATTAATTGATGGAAGAGATGAGACCTCCAGCTTAGCACTGTTGGAACCTTCAATACCGAAAGAATTGAAGGCCGTTTCCCATTTTTCGCCCTGTTTCAGGATCTTTAGCTCAGCCCGTGTTTCAGGAGGATTCGGACTTCTTATTTCAAGTTCCATATCATAAGTTGCAGTCTCTCCGCCTCCGGAAGCGGTAACACTTATCTTTGCCACTCCGGTTTTTTCGCCAACGGTAAATGTGAAGCCGGTATCTTTTTCTCCTGCGGAACTCACAGAAATATTTTTGCTTTTCTCTTCAATATTAATCAGCTCATTGCTTTCTGCTTTTACAGTAACAGCATTAATCCCCTCCTTCTGAATAAAGAGTGTTACAGGAAGGGCTACCTTTTCACCCGGACTGACAACCCTCGGAGCTGTGACAAGGATCATGAGAGGATCCTTTACAAAAACAGATTTTTCTGCCATTCCGAAAGCCCTGTCGCTGCCGGCTACTACCATTACTTTAACAGAACCCGTATATTGAGGAAGGGTTATTGCATGGGTATTTGTTTTGTCATTTGCCAGGGTAAATGGTCCAAGGAATTTAACAACAGGAATAAACCTCTGGGCTTTATTTGCAGCCTTGTCTGCCAGAGCTTCATCGCCGCCAACAGCAAATATCCTGTCGAGAGTACCGCCAAACGCACCAAGGACATAATCGTAAAGGTCCCATGTCTGGACACCCAGTGCTTCACGGGCATAAAAGTAATTCCAGGGATCAGGTGTGCGGTAACCGGTAATATCCAAAAGGCCTTCGTCAACAACTGCCAGAGTATATGTCATTGCCTTCTTGTTTGTTTCGCTGACCTTAACGAGGAACGGCTTCTGTGATCTGATCTCATCGGGCATTTCAATTTTGGGAGAAAGCCTTGTGGCGGGATCTTCTACCATAACCGGGACAATTCCATACAGCCTTATAGGCATATCGTTTATTGTCTGGGCATGAGGCTGGATGACAGTTACATAAGCATAAACATTTGGGGCCATTTCAGGTTTCGCCCTGAGCTTGACAACAGTAATCCCTTTCTGGGTATTAACCCTGACCTCCTCTAGCACCCCGGTTGAGTTTTCAAGAGTGATTATGGCCCTTGCATTTTCTGGTGCGGGGAATGAAAGATTAATTTCATCGCCCGGATTATATTTCTCTTTATCGGTATTTATAGCGAGAAGCGTTGCACCTTCTGAGTTTCCTTTCATTCCATAATCCCATGGCCAGTCAACAAGGATTATTTTGCCGGTGGAGTGTCCGTCAGGAGTGGTAGCTCTGATGAGATATCTTCCCCATTCATTTTTACCGATATTGAAAGTGAAGGAACCCTCTCCGCCTGATGTAGTAATGGTCTCCCTTACAACAGGTTTGTATGTGTCATTAGAGATGTAGTAACCCAGATCCTCCTGATCTGATTCCCACCACCATCTGTATGAGATCTTGTAGATAGTTATCTCAACCTCCGACCTTACAGCTTTTCCTTTTTCATCAACAGTTGCTATCTTAATTTCATTGTCGGCATCAGTAAACAGCATCCGGCTTTTACCTTTCAGTCCGGGAAGGCTAATACCTACAAATACCGGATACGGGGCATACTTATAAGTTGTTTGGGTAATGCTTTCATCACCTCCCGGTTCCATAGTTTTTGCAGTAAACACAGCATTCAGCATACCGGGGGCATTAATGTCTTTCCCCGGATTAAAGAGAACTGATGCGTTTCCGTTTTCGTCGATCTGTTTGTCAAAAATATTTACTGTCTCTGAGTAGAACTCGCTTACGGGATCGTCAAAAGTGTATTGTCCGTATTTTTCAAATTCAGTTTTGGTATGCTTCAGAATATACTCAACAGATGATTTCATGTTTCGTGCAACAGATCCGTTCAGCCATTTTACATTTAGTGTACCCCTTGAAGATGATTCAGAACCACCTAGGATCTCCCCTGGAAAACTTAAGTTGATTTTAAGGCGGTTTGGTTTTACTGTCTCAACTCTTACCCGTTTTGTAAAAGTTGCACCGCCTATTCTGAATACTGCCTTATAGTTACCTGTTATGGCATCCTCAGAAGTCTTTGTTGTGAAGACAAGCAGATTGCTGCCATTTGGTTTTTGAACCTGGTTGTCGACTCTCTGTTCGAGCGGATTGATAAGTTCGAACTGAACAGGATGGCCCTGTGGCAGATCGCTCTTCATATCTTTAATAAAGATTGAAAGGAAGATTGAATCACCTGGCCTCCAGACATCCCTTTCACCATACACAAAAGCCTTAATTCCATTCTCCGGTTTGTTGCCTGAAACATCGAAAGAACTTAAAGAAAGAGATGAACCGTCATTTGTTTTAAGGTAGTTCCGGTCCTTGTCTTTTTTAGCTATTACCAGGAAGGGTTTCCTGTCGCAGTAGAGAGCAACGGAGCCATCAGTATTTGTTTTGCCTGAAATGACAAGCTGCATCTGGTAATCGTAGACATCAACATTAACTTCTCCTACCGGCATTGATGAAATAAGATCATTCACCATTACATGAAGGATATTGTCCTCACCTTTTTTGGCCATAAGACCAAGGTTTGAAGCCAGAACATTCCTTGTGACCCTTTTATCGGGACTATAATACGCCTGTTTGCAGGGGTTGTTGCGGTCCTCCCATCTGAATCCTGAAGAGTAGTAGATCTGGTCTTCACTTTCATCATAGTAGTTTTCAGGATCATCCCAGGCTTCACGGCTCTGTTCTTCCGACAGCTGAAGCCTCTCCTCGTAATTGTTGTCCTCTTCACTTTCGCCGCACGGGTAGAGTGAATATGATTTTCTCATTCCAAGTGAGACCTTGTAGAGCACTCCGGGTTCAACATCAATATAGTCGGCCAGATCGATTGTATAAAGGTTCCAGGCCCCGCTGTTCATCCCCGATCCAGTTACAAGATCGACTTTACCGGAGTAGACCGGACGGCCGAACCGTTTTATTGAATAGCCGCTGTTCAGGTCAGCTTCCTGAAGAAAATAGGGGAGGTTATTTTCGAAGATCCTTATTATCTTAAGGTCGACTGCTTTAAGGTTTGCAGCTTTAAAAGGGAAGATCAGGTTTTGTGAGGAAGGAAGGATAACACCGTTTCCTTCAAGTGAAATTGCCGGTTGTACTGAAGTGAAGTCGAGCTGTTTCAGATATGAAGAGCCGAGTGAAGTTCCGTTACTGTTTCTGAGCGAAGGCTCAATGTTCAGATCTACTTCACCCTGAAGTCTTGCCCCCGGAAAAACAGATACAATATTTGAATTTATATTGACAGTTATTTCAGTTTGCTGAGAAAAACCAATCAGCCCGGTAATCTCCTGTGCTGCATCGACCGGATCGGAAAAGACAACGTCGATTCTCTGGCTTTCGCCCGCTACAGATATTACATCAAGTACTTTGAATTCGCCGGTTTGAGGGATAATAATTGTTGATGAGCCCTTCTCCTTTACACCACCTGATGAGCCGTCCCACGAGAGAGTGAGTTCCTGTTCCTTTACAATTCTTTCAATGCCGGTAACTGAAAATTTATGGATCAGGTTTTCGGAATGGTCCCATTGGAGCTCAAGCTTTTTCCTGCCGATCTTTGCGTTAATGAAGTTTTCAGTTTCTGAGGGATCAATAAAGTCGGATGTTAATATCTGTCCGTGAAGCAGGTAGCTGTTTCCATCGGGAGAAGCGCATTCAAGGGCGCCGATTGTAACCCTGAATTCTTTTTTAAGAGTCTGGAAACGAAGGGGGAATACATTAAGCCGTTCTTTAACAGCAGCCAGTTTATTAAGGTTCAGTTTTCCGGTATAGATTTTCCCGGCATCGAGAAGGCGGGAAGGAGAGAAAACAAGGGTTGCATCATCTTTCCATTCTGTCTTTCCCTTGATCAGGGGATCAAATTCAAATAGTCCGGATGCGGATTTATCAATTTTAGCTGCAAACTCCGGGGTGAAACGGATCTCAATTACGGAATTAGCGGGGATTATTCCGGATGTATAAGCCGAAATATATTCGCTGAAGCCTTTATCGAGAGGGATGTTTACAGGAACTGTTTCCTGTCTGTTAAGCCTCAGTCTGACCGGTTTTTTCTCGCCTGGTCCGCAGGAAGTAAACACAACGGCAGCGATGAAAAATGAAATTAGTTTTGCAGCTTTCATATGATTGAAATTATTCTTTCATTGTTAAAGAACCCATCCCCCAGCCCCCCTTTGACCAGACCCCCTGGCCCCTTCCCTTATGGGTAAGGGAAGGGGAAACCCGCTTTATATATAAGGATCGTATTTCCTTTGCTTTATTATTATAGGAAGGGTTAAAAAAATTCTATGGAGTGACCATTTCGGTTCTCAGGTTACTAACGTAGTCCGTTATCTTGTTGAGGGTTTCGACAGTAACATTCATTTCACTTCCCGATGACCGGAAGACCTGTTTGTCTTTATCAATCTCCAGATCACCCTTTTTGAAGTAGATATCGAATGAATCGAAATAGTTTTTGAGGTATTTCAATTTCTTCGAATAGTACACTACCACCGGGTCGTCATAATAGTTTTTCAGGAAGCTGAGAAGAGTGGTTAGTGTATATTTCTGCTCGGCAATTTTCTGAACCACTTCGGGATCAGGGTTTTTAGGATCGTATAAAAGTTGTGTTGAGATATACAGTGCTTCAACCCAACCCCCCATTACCATTAGTCCGGCAGTACTCTCCCTTCCGCTTTCACGCAGGTGATTTTCCATCTTGTTAAATGAATCATTCATCAGGTACATTATGGTATCAGGATCTGCCATGTCGCCTTCAATTCTTCTTATCGGCTCGGTAAGATAACTGTCGGGAATCCCGAGCTTATTGCTCATATTGCGGATTGTAACCATATAATCGATCATCTCCTGGCCTACGCCGAATATTTTCAGATAGCCAAAATCAACGCCATAAATACCAGTATTAATTGAAGCTTTTGAACTGCTCATATACTGATCTCTGTTACTTGTCGGATTCAGTATTGAGTTTCTGTTTGGTACTCCCAGCCTGTTAAAGATATTGCAGATCTCAACGGGAGTAAGGACGCCGTAAAAGATCTCATTTTTGACTATCGGGGCTTTTGCGCCTGTGGAGTCGTTTTTATAAGTGGAGAAAACAGGGACAAAAGCATCTTTCTCCTTTTCTTTAGGTTTACAGGAAGGGATAAAGATTAATAGTGAGATTATCAGTACAGAGAGGAGATGTCTCATATCTTCTTGGTTTAATAAAATCAAAATTACTAATAAATATGGGATCAGCAATATCCGGGAATACTCTGATTGTTTGTGCTATTTTTTTACCGCAGAGGGACGCAGAGGAGTCGCAGAGAGCCGCAGAGGTTTATGTTTATTGAATAATCATAGCTAGCGCGGATCTGCTTCAAGAGTTTCCCCTCCTTTTGAAGGAGGGGTGGCCGCAGTAAAATTATGGTTTGTTTTTGTAATGATAATTTGCGGCCGGGGTGGTTGATTATTTATCCCTGTTTTCGCCTTTTGGTATTCTGTTATATTCCCCTAAAATCAACCACCCCGGCCGGGAAACATAACTTCGTAAATATCAGATAATCAGTACTCCCGGCCACCCCTCCTTCAAAAGGAGGGGAAATGTATCAAGCATATGTTCAATGCTTTACATGCTGATTTGTACTAAAATCTCATACAAATTTACTTTAATTATCACCTTTAGTTGAGGTCTATGCCCTGCTGGGGGTTGGGGGGCATTAAAGCAAAATCCTGTTCCCTAATTTTCTTGATATAGCTCCAAGGGCAACACTCAGGTTTGCATACCTTTTCTGCAGGGTAAGGACTTTTTCGATATCATTTGCCTTAACAGCTTCTTCGAGCTGGGTCATGATCTCCTTCCGGATTATTATGATTTTATCGCTTTTGAACTTGAGGACCACATCGCCAACGATATCCCTGAGTTTCATCTCTTCGGTTTCGACATATGTCTGTTTATCCTTCCAGATCCTGCTGAGCTCGTGAGAATCAGCCAGAAGATCGGCCGACAGACTTGAGATCTCAGGATCTTCATGTTTCACAAACTGTTTGTCGCCGGTCATTAGTCCGTGTTCGGCATGAAACCTGAAATCGGCAAATATTTTTGCACAAACCCTGTCGTTGAAAACCAGTCCGTCGCCGGTGATCTCCCTGACAATAAAATCAGCAACACTCAATACCTCTTCGCGGCCATCTTCCTTGTTTATTGTTCTTTCAAATTCAACTGTCCCGAATTTCAGAAGAAGGCGGATTATCTCTCTCTCCGAGTAGAGAGGAACAGGTCCGGGTTGTATCTGTTTAGGTATAACTGGCGGAGGAACAGGCAGGTCTTCCGGACCCGGGTATTTATTCCTGTCCTGAAAGTTTTTCTGCCGCTGGAGCTTGTTTACCTCATTATAAAGAATTGGTTCGGAGACTTCAAGAACAACACTGCATTCCTTTATATAAACAGTACGCGTAATTGCCTCAGGTATAACAGCAATTGATTTTACAATATCCTTTATAAGGTTGGCTTTTTGAACAGGATCGTTATTGGCTTCAGAAAGCAGAAGCTGTGTTTTGAATCTTATAAAATCAGTCTCGTGCTCTTTGAGGAATTTTGTGAACTCCTCATTGCTGATCTTCTTTGAATATGAGTCGGGATCCTCTCCATCGGGCAGCAGGACAATCTTTACATTCAGTCCCTCCTCAAGAACCAGGTCGATACCACGTATTGATGCTTTTATCCCGGCAGCATCGCCATCGTAAAGGATTGTTATGTTCTGGGTGAATCGTTTTATCAGCCTTACCTGCTCCTGAGTTAGAGAAGTGCCTGATGAGGCAACAACATTCTCGATGCCTGCTTCGTGAAGCGACATCACATCGGTGTATCCCTCAACAAGGTAGCACCTGTCTTCCTGAGTTATGCTCTTACGTGCCTGGAACATGCCGTAGAGGATCCGGCTCTTATGGTAGATCTCAGATTCAGGTGAGTTCAGGTATTTTGCCGTTTTGGCATCCGTCTTAAGCACCCTTCCCCCGAAGCCAAGGACCTGTCCGGAGAGAGAATGGATCGGGAACATCACCCTTCCGCTGAACCTGTCGTAGAAACGGTCTTCATGCTGGATTGAGAGACCGGTCTTGACAAGGAAGTCGGTTTTATAACCATCATCTATTGCTTTTTTTGAGAAGGCATCACGTTTTTCAAAGCTGTAGCCCACCTCAAATTTCTTCAGAGTATCCTGACGGAAACCCCTTTCCTTGAAATATGTAATACCCACACTCATCCCCTCATCGCTCTGGAAGAGGTTTTCGGAGAACTGACGGGCGGCATATGCTGAAACGACAAGAAGGCTCTCCCGCTCATTCTGTTTCTCAAGTTCCTCCTGAGTAAGCTCTTTTTCGACAACCTCAATATGATATCTCTTCGCCAGGTATTTCAGCGCCTCGGGGTAGGTGAGGTGTTCATGTTCCATCACGAAGTTAACCGAGTTGCCGACCTTGCCGCAGCCGAAACATTTAAAGATCTCTTTCGAAGGAGAAACAGTAAATGAAGGGGTTTTCTCATTGTGAAAAGGACACAGTCCAAGGTAGTTCACTCCCCGTTTCTTTAGGGGAACGAACTCCTGCACCACATCAACTATCTGAGCAGCATCGAGAATACGTTCTATTGTTGAGCGGTCGATCATAGGTCAAAGATATCAGGAAAATATCGAAGTGCGATATGGGTAGAGGAATTTATATGTAAGAGAAGGAAGGGGAGAGCCGTTATCCTAAGAATTGGTTTTTTAAAGGGATGTGCTAAAAAAGGTTTCCCCTCCTTTTGAAGGAGGGGTGGCCGCAGTAAAATGCTGATATTTTTGTTTTAAGGCTTATTTGCGGCCGGGGTGGTTGATTATTTATTCCTGTTTATATCTTTTTGAATTTTACCATAACTCCCTAAAATCAACCACCCCGGTCGGGAAATAAAACTTCGTAAATATCAGATAATCTGCACTCCCGACCACCCCTCCTTCAAAAGGAGGGGAAACTTTGTTATACAGTATCTGAATCATACCAAATCTTAGGTTGACGACTATGCCGCTCACTCCCTCACCCCTTCAAGGACTCCCTGAAGTACTCAATAGTCCTCCCCAGCCCCTCTTCGAGACTGATTGCCGGCTGCCAGTTGAGTTCCTTTTTTGCCAGAGAGATATCGGGACGGCGTTGTTTGGGATCGTCTATTGGTAAGGGTAAATAGATGATCTTCGATTTGGAGCCGGTCATCTGAATAACTTTTTCAGCGAGTGATTTGATGGTGAACTCACCGGGGTTACCTAGGTTAACCGGACCGAGGAAACTATCAGGGGTATTCATAAGTTTAATGAGGCCATCAATAAGGTCGTCGACATATTGGAAACTGCGTGTGTGCGAGCCGTCACCGAAGATTGTAATATCTTCACCTTTAAGCGCCTGGACTATAAAATTAGATACAACACGTCCGTCGTTGGCACTCATTTTCGGACCGTAGGTATTGAAGATCCTTGCAATTTTTATCCTGACATTATTCTGTTCGTGGTAATTCATGAAGAGAGTCTCGGCACATCTTTTACCTTCATCATAACAGGCACGCGGACCAAGAGTATTTACATTTCCCCAGTAACCCTCGTGCTGAGGATGTACCTCAGGATCGCCGTAGATCTCGCTTGTTGAGGCCTGCAGGATCTTCGACCGGGTTCTCTTTGCAAGACCGAGGGTATTAATTGCACCCATAACCGAAGTCTTGATTGTTTTTATGCCATTATACTGGTAGTGTACAGGAGAGGCCGGACAGGCAAGGTTGTAGATCTCATCTGTCTCGACGAACAGGGGCATCGTAACATCGTGTCTTATCAGTTCGAAATAAGGATTTTCGAGAAGATGGACGATATTCATCTTGGAACCGGTGAAGTAGTTATCCATGCAGATCACTTCATTTCCGTCATTCAGAAGCCTTTCACAAAGATGTGATCCTATAAAGCCGGCACCGCCTGTTACGAGTATTCGTTTCATTGGACAAATATTTAAACAAATATAGGATTTTTTGCCCCCAAACCCCCTAAAGGGGGCTTTACTCACTTGCCAATTTCGCGAAATTTATTCCAATACCGGTTTTAAAAAGTCCCCTTCAGGGGATTTAGGGGCTCTTAAAAAAAAGTCCTTTACTCCGTGGTTAACTCTTAATTCTTCTTAACCGAAATCTTAACTACAGTTTCATCAATCTCCACTTCCCTGCTGCCTTCACCTGAGATGTTCTTCGAAAGAGTAACTGCAGTGGCAAGGGTCTGAGAGCCGATGTAGGCTGAGTGTCTTTTCACGGCTTCACTTACGAATTCGTGATCTTCTATCTGGACTGTAATTTTATCTGTTACATCAAAACCTATCTCCTTGCGGATGTTCTGGATCCTGTTTACAAACTCGCGGGCTATTCCTTCAAACCTCAGCTCCTCAGAAACAGTAATGTCGAGGGCGACTGTAAGTTTTCCGTCGTTAGCAACCTGCCATCCCGGGATATCTTCAGAGATTATCTCAACGTCTTCGGTTGTAAGGAGAATCTGTTCTCCGTTAATTGTTGCAGGATGAGAGCCATTGTTCTCAAAAGCAACAATCTCCTGGGGAGTGAGTGCAGAAATGGCGTTGGCAATCTCCTTCATAAGCTTCCCGTAGCGCGGACCGAGAGTTTTGAAGTTCGGTTTAATCTTCTTCACAAGAATTGAAGCGGTATCGTCGATATATTCAACCTCTTTCACATTCACCTCGGCGAGGATCAGATCCTTGACAGCTTCAAACTTAGCCCTGAAATATTTATCAGGTACCGGCACCATTATTCTTGCCAGCGGCTGACGCACTTTGATGCTAACCTTTCTGCGAAGTCCAAGTATCATTGAAGAGACCTTCTGGGCAATATCCATCCTCTCCTCGAGAGCTTTATCTATCAGTGATTCATCATATTCAGGGAAAAGTGCAAGGTGAACGGAGTTCTCCTTATGCCTTCCTGTTGCGCTGTTAAGATCCATGAAAAGGCGTTCTGTGTAGAAAGGGGCAATAGGTGCGGCAAGCTGGCTCACTGTTTCAAGACAAACATAAAGTGTCTGGTAAGCAGCAAGTTTGTCCTTGTCATACTCACCTCCCCAGTAACGCTTGCGGTTGAGGCGCACATACCAGTTGCTGAGGTTCTCGGTAACAAAATCCTGTATTGCACGTCCGGCACGTGTCAGATCATAATCGGCATAACAGTTTCCAACCTCTTTTATGAGAGAGTTGAGAAGAGAAATTATCCATCTGTCAATCTCGGGTCTTTCATTTACCGGGATCTCTTTTTCCGCAAATCTGAAATTATCAACATTGGCATACAAAGAGAAGAAGGAGTAGGTGTTGTAAAGCGTTCCGAAGAATTTGCGTTTTACTTCATCCACGCCTGTGATATCGAATTTAAGATTATCCCATGGCTGGGCGTTTGTAAGCATGTACCAGCGCAGCGGATCGGAACCATACTCTTCAATTGAAGTGAACGGATCCACAGCATTGCCAAGACGCTTCGACATCTTGTTGCCGTTCTTATCGAGAACCAGTCCGTTGGAAATAATATTTTTGAAGGCAACTGAATCGGAGATCATTGTGGAGATGGCATGAAGAGTAAAGAACCAGCCTCTTGTCTGGTCAACACCCTCGGCTATATAATCGGCCGGGTACATCTCACTGAAATTCTCTTTATTCTCGAACGGGTAGTGTGCCTGTGCATATGGCATAGCCCCTGAGTCGAACCACACATCAATAAGATCCGGTTCACGGAACATCTTCTTACCGCTTTCACTTACAAGAATTATATCGTCAACAAAAGGACGGTGAAGGTCGAACTTCTCATAGTTTTCAGCTGAGTTGTCTCCCTCGACAAACTTTCCGAGAGGATTGCTCTTCATGAATCCGGCTTTGATAGATTTCTCTATTTCACCTTTCAGTTCTGCAGCAGAGCCGATGCATTTTTCTTCCTTCCGGTCTTCAGATACCCAGATCGGAAGAGGAGTTCCCCAGTAGCGTGAGCGAGAGAGGTTCCAGTCGACAAGATTCTCGAGCCACTTGCCAAAGCGTCCGCTTCCGGTAGACTGTGGTTTCCAGTTGATAGTATTATTGAGTTCAATCATACGGTCGCGGAAAGCTGTTGTACGGATGAACCATGCATCGAGCGGATAGTAGAGCACAGGCTTGTCTGTTCTCCAGCAATGCGGATAGCTGTGAACATGTTTTTCGATCCTGAAAGCCTTCCCCTGCTGTTTGAGCATCACTGCTATCTCAACATCGAGGGTTTCAGTTTCTGGGGCGAGGGTTACATCATATTCATTTTTAACAGGACGTGCCTCAAAGCCGGCATATGTTAATTTATTCACACTATCCTTTACGAAAGTCTCATCGAGGTCTGCAATCGGGACCATAAATCCCCGCTTGTCGACCATCGGACCGAAGGTTCCGTCTTTTCTTTTTACGAGAAGTGGAGGCACACCATTCTCCCTGGCAACACGGTAGTCGTCGGCACCGAATGTCGGCGCAATGTGAACAATTCCAGTACCATCTTCTGTAGTTACAAAATCGCCGGTGAGCACCTGGAAGGCACCTTTGCCCGGATTGACCCAGTCGATTAGCTGTTCATAATGAATTCCTTTAAGGTCGTCGCCTGAAAAATGTTCAGACACTTTATACGGGATCTTCTTGTCGCCGGGTTTGTATTCTGAAAAATGGATCCCGCTGTTCTGCTCAGGAAAGAGGTTATGGAGAAGCGCTTTAGCAACTATTACTGTGATTGGTTCTCCGGAATATGGATTGAAACTTCTCACCTTGACATATTTAATATCTTTTCCGACAGCCAGTGCGGTATTTGAAGGAAGTGTCCATGGAGTGGTTGTCCAGGCCATCATATGAACATCATTTGTATCGCTGTGGAGGAAAAGGAACTCTGATTTCTTATCCCGGATCAGTTTGAAGAGAGCAATACAGGTTGTATCCTTAACATCCCTGTAGCAGCCCGGCAGGTTCAGTTCGTGGGAGCTGAGTCCGGTTCCGGCAGCAGGAGAGAAAGGCTGTATTGTATAACCCTGATAAAGAAAACCCTTGGTATAGAGCTGTTTCAGAAGCCACCACAGAGTTTCGATATACCTGTTATCGTACGTGACATAAGGGTGATCCATGTTCACCCAATATCCCATTTTACGTGTAAGATCTTCCCAGAGGTCGGTGTATTTCATCACATCCTTCCGGCACTCTTTATTGAAGTCCTCAATAGAAATTTTTGAACCGATATCTTCTTTAGTGATTCCAAGAGCTTTTTCAACCTGAAGTTCAACAGGAAGTCCATGAGTATCCCAGCCAGCCTTACGTTTCACCTCATAACCCGACTGAGTCTTGAAGCGGCAGATAGCGTCCTTGATAGTACGCGCCATAACATGGTGAATGCCAGGTATTCCGTTAGCAGAAGGCGGACCCTCATAGAAAACAAACTCACCTTTTCCGTCTACCTCACGTATACTTTTATGGAAAGTATCATTCTCGTCCCATACTTTAAGGATCTCTTTATTTACCTGCGAGAGATCAAGACCTTTATATTCAGGAAACCTTTTCCCCATTGTATCAGTTAGTTATTTAATGTTTTGGTGTTGAAAAATTTGGGACAAAGATAGTAAAATACATTATTAAAAAGGACAAACGACTCACGACGCACGACGAAAGGAAGAAAAATATGAGGTATTTTGTATTATAGATGATAATCATTTATGATGCATATTGTGCCACTTCGCGGCACGAATTATATTTCTGTGAGTATCTGCGTTATAGAATTTCTTAAATTTATAGTCTATTCATGAACGATGAGAGCTTTAGTTATAACTATCTTATTATTTGCAGTTATTTCACGCGTATCTGCCCAGGTGCCGGATTCGTTAAAGTACAAATCACTTGATCCATATTATTTTCATCTGAACTATCTAAAGGAAGAGAAGGCATTGCTGATTGATGTAAGGGAGCCCTTTGAGTTCCGTGGAAAGAGGCTGAAGGATGCTGTGAACATCCCCTCTTCAGGGAACCTGGAATTTGCTGCAGATACTATAGGAAAAGATTATGCACTGTTTTTTTATTGCACAACGGACTACAGAAGCAGAAGGGTTGCGGCTAAGTTTTATGATTATGGCTTCAGGAAAATCTATAATCTGGAGGGGGGGATTGCGGGGTGGAGGAAGGAGGGGAACCCGGTGGAACGAAAAAGGGTGCACGACACACGACGCACGACGCAAGGAAGAAAATAAAGAAAGGGTACACGACACACGACGCACGACGAAGGGAAGAAAATAAAGAAAGGGTACACGACACACGACGCACGAGGAAGAAAATAAAGAAAGGGTACACGACACACGACGCACGACGCATGGAAGAAAAGATTGGACTACCAGTTAGCAGAGCTGCATTCTCCGTGCATCTTGAGTCGTTAGCCGTGCGTCGTGAGTCGTTAGCCGTGCGTCTTATTTCCCCAACTGTTGGCTCACAATTTTCGCAATATACTTACCCAAAATATCAAATTCCAGGTTTACGACTGTTCCCTTTTTGATCTGGTGGAAGTTGGTTACTTCCCAGGTGAAGGGGATTAATGGCGACCTGGAATGAATTTGTTTTGGAGTTGACTACTGTAAGGCTTACACCATTAACACAGACAGATCCTTTTTCTACTGTAATATAATCATCCTGTGTGGGTTCGTACTCAAATGTGTAGTACCAGCTTCCGCCGGCTTCGGTGACATTTGTACAAACTGCAGTTTGGTCAACATGTCCCTGTACCATATGTCCGTCGAGACGGCCATCGAGTTTTGTGCTGCGTTCAAGGTTTACTTTGTCGCCGGGTTTCAGCAATCCGAGATTGGTCTTTTCGAGGGTCTCTTTGATGGCAGTTACGGTGTAGGTGTCGTTATCCTTTTTAACAACTGTAAGACAGACTCCATTATGTGAGATGCTCTGGTCGATCTTCAGTTCATTTGTAAATGAACATTTCATTGTAATGTGGAGGTTGTCTTTTTCTTTTTCAAGTTTGATAACCTGGGCTGCTTCTTCGATGATTCCGGAAAACATGGTGTAGGTTTTTAGTTTTTGCAAAGGCAAAAATAAGTAAAATAAGGGAAAGACGAACGGCGTACGATGTACGACTCACGGCACACGACTCACGACACACGGAAGAAGAGACAGAAGGGAGGATGCACGGCGCACGACGAACAACGCACGATGCACGGAAAAAACTTTAGGAAGGGGGTGCAATGCACAGAGAAATATCATAAATTAGGAGTGGAATAAATATTTTAATCATTAATCTCGTTGTGCTATGAGTAATTTTGAAAACCTTAAAGTATGGCATAGAGCCGTAGAGCTGGCAGTGTCAATTTATAAACTAACTGCTGAGAATAAGTTATTTCAAAAAGATTTTGGTTTGAAAGATCAAATGAGAAGAGCTGCTGTAAGTATTTCCAGCAATATCTCAGAAGGAGATGAACTGGGAACAGAAAAACAAGCTGCCAGACAGTTTTATATTGCCAAAGGGTCTTCTGCCGAGTTATATACTCAGCTTGTAATCTCTAACAAAATCGGATACCTTTCAGAGGAAGAAAGTAAATTTTTTCTGAATGAGTGCAAGGGTATTTCTGCTATGTTATCGAACCTTATTAAATCTCGCTCTGCTGAATGATTAATCGGCGCAGGACACACGACACACGACGAAGGGAAGAAAAAAAAGGGTACTCGACGCAAGACACTCGACGCAGGGAAGAAAAGAATAAGATTTCCAATTAGTCGATAGTCGATTGTCGTTAGTCGTGTGTCGTTAGCCGTTAGTCGTGCGTCGTGAGTCGTGCGTCCATACCAGCTTCTTACCAAAACCGAGCCTGTTATCCGTCATCTTCAGATAGGTGAGTTTTACGACCCAAAGTCTCGTATCCATTAAAGCCGCAACGGGGAATCTTAGAAGATAGGCTCTCTTTGCTTTTGAGAGGAGTTCTCCTTCGGGTTCGGAGACAATGCCCTGGAACTGGATCCCACGGATCTTCCCTATAACCATGGTTTCAAGAACAACAGTTCCGGCAACAAGGGTGTTCAATCCGAACTCTTTGCCATGACGGGTATCTCCCCCTGTGGTGAAAACCAGTGAGTTTTCTTCTTCCAGATAAACATAGAAGCAATTGGCGCACCAGGGTTCATTGTTAACCGCTGTGGCTATAGTAAGGACATGATGTTTCCGGAAGAACTTTACAATCCTGCTGTCGATCATTTCTCCATCCATCTGAAACTGTTATTTTCAAATTGGGCAAGATCAATTATACGGTTTACAACAGTCATCACAAGCTCATCGATTGTCTTGGGATTATTGTAGAAAGAGGGAGTAGCCGGACAGATTATTGCTCCTGCCAGAGTAAGCCTTTTCATATTGTCGATATGTATAAGGCTGTATGGCGTTTCGCGTGGGACAATAATAAGCCTTCTTCTCTCTTTTAGCATTACGTCGGCACTGCGTGAGATCAGATCTTCAGATGTTCCATTGGCAATACGGCCTACTGTTCCCATCGATGCCGGACAAATAATCATTGTATCGTATGTTGAAGAACCAGATGCGAATGGCGCATAAAAAGATTTGTTTCCAAACTCCTTCGCGGGGTATTCCGCGACGAATTTTTCACCTGTCTCAGCCAGCCAGATCTCTTTGGCGGTATCTGAAAAGATAACAGCTACTTCTTCCGGAGGTGATTTCAGCTGCTTAAGTGTCTCCAGAAGCTTTAATGCATATATTGAACCGCTGGCACCGGTTACTGCCAAGATGATTTTTCGATTTCGTGACTCCATGGTTGGATGATTCATAGTTGTACAAATGTAGTAAAATTAGCATTGGGGAGCCTCCCTGTTTAAAAAGTTTGATTGCAGAATCAGACTTGTTCATAAGTATTGATTTGAAAATCTTAAGACTTTTCCTGCTAAAGAGGTTCTGGTTCTCCATACAAATAAAGGTAATAAGAATTCAAAGAATCAACCACCCCGGCCGGGGGAAAAACTTCGTAAAAGTCAGATAATCAGTACTCCCGGCCACCCCTCCTTCAAAAGGAGGGGAAACCTTTTTTATGCAATATCGTGTTCATCCCCAAATCTTAAGTTGATGGCTATACTCCCTTCACCCTTTTCACCCCCTCTTTCTTAATCAGGCATCCATAGCCAACAGTCGTTCCCTCAAAGCAACCACCCCTGCCGAAGCTTTCTCCTTAATGACATTTACTTTCCTGTCGAATGGAACAGCAACATCATTTGGATCAATAAGCCACAGCGATGCTTTCTGCGGGGCATAATTTATTAATCCGGCTGCCGGATATACATTAAGTGAAGAGCCGATAACCACAAAAATATCTGCTTCGGATGTAATATCTACAGCTTCATCCATCATCGGTACCGCCTCTCCGAACCAGACTATATGTGGTCGCAGCTGGCTTCCTTTTTCACAGGTATCACCCGGATTAATGTCTTTGTATCCAATATTGTAAATAAGTGACGGATCGGCGGTGCTCCTTGCTTTTGTAAGCTCTCCGTGGAGATGTAAAATATTAGTGCTGCCTGCCCGCTCATGAAGATCATCGACGTTCTGGGTGATAATCCTGACATCAAAATGCTTCTCAAGAAGGGCAAGACCAAGATGTCCTTCATTTGGCCTGCAGCCCTCCAGCTGACGTCTTCTTTCATTATAAAACCTAAGAACTAGCTCCCTGTTCTTTGACCAGGCCTGTGGTGTTGCCACTTCGGATACATCGTATTCCTCCCACAATCCGCCTGAATCGCGAAAAGTTTTTATTCCGCTCTCTGAGCTCATTCCGGCACCAGTGAGGATTACGAGGCGTTTCATATTGATTGTATGATCATAAGGAGAATAAAGATAAGTATGTTTCAGGATTTTTCAAGCTGCAGTGTGGCAGCAACTCCAACAAGGGCATACCCGTCAATTAAAGGTTTTGAATTAAGTAAAATTGTTAGAAAGTTTAGTACAAAACAGAATGTAAAGTGTTGAATTTATGTCTTATACATTTCCCCTCCTTTTGAAGGAGGGGTGGCCGGATAACTTTTTAATTATGAATCAAATGCCTATACCGGCCGGGGTGGTTGATTGTTTAGTAAAATTCCGGATCTTTTCATAAGCAGGTTTTTCTAATCTCATTTTTTACATTTCATGTTAGTGGAATAATAATCTGTTTTCTAATTTCAGTATTGAGAATCTAAGAAATCAGTGAATCAACCACCCCGGTCGGGAAATAGAATACTGTATATATATGATTATTAGTCGTCCCGACCACCCCTCCTTCAAAAGGAGGGGAAACTTTTTTTATGCAGTTTCTCATTAATTCGCAAAGCTTTAGTTTCCGGCTATGCAATCCAGGGTGAGTGGCCGCAGGCCAAGGAGTTCATCGGGAGTAAAGTAACATCGCCTATAATACATCATACATAATACATAAAAAAAGCTGCCCCATTTCTGAGACAGCCCTTCCATTTCCTTTTATCATGTGTTGTGTTGTGTTGTGCCTTTACGCCTTTGCGCCGTTAAGCCGTTACTTCTGCTTCATCTTAGCATCCATGCAAAGTGTTGCATGAGGTACTGCTCTGAGTCTTTCTTTGGAGATCAGGTTACCTGTTTCGCGGCAGATCCCGTAAGTTTTGTTTTCAATTCTTATAAGTGCAGCCTGAAGATGCTGAATAAATTTCAGCTGACGCTGTGCAAGTCTTCCGGCCTCCTCCTTTGATAAAGTGGTAGCACCCTCTTCCAGCACTTTGAATGTGGGAGAAGTATCCATGGTATCATTACTCTCTTCGTGAGTTATGCTGGACTTAAGTATTTCATAGTCTTTTTTGGCTTTATCCAGCTTCATGAGGATGATCTCTCTGAACTCCTCAAGCTCCGCATCCGAATATCTTGTCTTTTCAGCCATAGCATTAAAATTAATATCCGGCAAAGGTATGGTTTTTTATCAAATTAAAAAATCGGTTAATAAATACGACGCACGACACACGATGAACGATGCACGACGCACGGGGAATTCAAATCTTTTCTTCCTTGTGTCGTGAGTCCTGAGTCGTGAGCCGTTTGTCGTGCGCCCTGAGTCGTGCGCCGTTAATTACTTCTCGCCTTATGAAACCCGATATTCCAGAACGACTTAAAGAAGTATTTTAGATCTGTGGCCCAGGGATGCCTGTCGAATGCGTCTAAATATTTTAGTTCAGAGGCCTGGATGCCCTCGAGATCTGCGGGCATGTCGGCGTAGAAGGGAGGGATGAGTCCGGGTTTATATTTGATGCGCCGTTCCCTGACATCTTCCCTGTAGAGCTCAAAATATTGCTTGCTTAACGGACGTACACCAACGAGCTTCATATCACCTCTCAGGAAGTTGATAAGCATAGGAAGTTCATCGAGCCAGATCTTGCGGGCTACGGCTCCCCATGAAGTAATACGGAAGTCGTTTTTGAATTTTCCCCCATCCTGCAGGTCGTGTAGCTTATAGACATAATCCTGTATGAACTCGGAATATGGATGCATTGTGCGGAGCTTATAAACCTTTATGATCTTTCCGCCTTTTCCTACTCTTGGCAGGGCAATCATCGGACCATAAAGGTTTTCATTGATCGGTAAAGGATCGCCAACCTTCCGGGCTTCAATACAGAGCTGATTTCCGATAAATGATTCCTGTTTTATTCTGAATCCTGCCCGTGAAAGTCGGCCAAGGGCTTCAGCTCTCGATATAACTGCGTTATCTCCCCGTGTAAGGAAGAAATATAAACCCCTGGTGAACTTAAGTTTTGGAAATATACGCTTCACGATAAAATCAAAGAAGTAATAGATGTAATTCAGAACAGGAGGATACTTCTTAAGGAGCCGGTGCTTCCTCTGGTCTTTTGTCTCGACACAGCAGAAGAAATATCCTTTCAGGTTAAGCTTGTCATTTACCGCGTTCAGGAAGTCATCAAGCTTCCTTATATCATTTATCTTATGCAGATTAATGATATAATCGTACTTTTCATGGACCAGTCCGGTTATGTTAAAAACGGTCGTTGTTGAGAGCACAGCTGTATGATCTGTAAGTTTCCTGCCGGTCATCTTAAGAATCGCAAGTGTCATCTCGGTACCACACTCTTTCTCAAGGGCAACAGCTATATGTGGATTAATCTCATGCTCTTCTTCAGTATGCACTCCCTTTCCATTGGTTCCCTTCACAAGGTCATATTCACTTGGCTTCCTGTAGGTCTTGTATTTATCATACTCCTCATATTCCTGCAGAGAAGCTTTTTTATATGCGATAAACACAGATCCTATAATAAGTTCTCCGAAAGTTGCCAGTATGGCAGTTCCAAGCACGATGGTCCTGGAATAGTCATAATCCCTTATTATGTACATCGCCAGGGCAGTTATTGAAGTGGCAATAATATTGCTGGCGAGCACCCTTGAAAAGAGCTGGGTGTAATTGACAATTTTTCCGCGGTGCATCTTGCCATTCAGCAGGGATACAATTATCCACATCAGGGCAAGTCCAATAAAGAAAGGTGTATGGGATGGCAGGTACGACCGGAGCGAAGCGGGTTTGGTCCAGACCATAACAAGGAAAGACATTGTAAGGATTACAATATCTGCCAATAGGGTTATTGATCTGAATTTCCGTTTTTCCATTTGGTTTTACCCCCTGCCTTTTTGCCCCCCTGCCCCCCTAAAGGGGGGTTAATTGGGCATAATGCTACACATCTTTCTTTAAGAGGCAGATGCAAATTTAGTTAAATTGTTTAAGTAAGACTCAATATAGTATTGCTTGGTTGCAATTGTATTTAGTGTCGGATTTTCATTAAGGACATAGATAAAAGTTACGGATTTAAAAACTCTCTTGATGGCTTGGGGGCATAGTCTACAACATCAGGTGTCAAATAAAGTAAAATAGTGAAAGATTTTAGTTCAAACCAAAAGGTAAAACATTGAATATATGCCTGATACATTTCCCCTCCTTTTGAAGGAGGGGCCCCCCCTGCTTTTAAAACCCCCCCCCCCCCCCTTAATTTTTTTTCTCAACAAAAAAAAATTTAATTTTCTTTTTCCCCTTTTGTAACACCCCCCCCCCCCCCGGCGGAATCCGGCCCCTCCTTCAAAAGGAGGGGAAACTTATTTATGCAGTTTCTCATTCAGTCCCAAAGCTTAGGTTGATGGCTATGGGGGGGTAGAAAATCGGAAGATAAGTAAACACTAAAAACCGAAGGTTACCCCCGCATTAAGAGTTGTCTTTTTCCCCTGAAAATACTCAGGCATCCACATACCATACTACCTCTGATGTTGCTCTGTGATGCGGCGACCCAGGTGTAGAGGTCGTTGATGACCTGGTAAGAGGCTTTTAGTCCATAGGTTGTGTTGTGCCATTCAACTGAGGCGAGAGGGGGGTTGCCGAGTCGGTCGGTGCCGAGGGCTGTATAATCGGGACCGCGGATTGCGTCGGTGAAAAAGAGATTTATGTCGAGAGTTCGTAAAGGACGGTAGTTAAGTGCGGCATACCACTCCCTGGAGTTGTCTTTCATGAAGTGTCCGAGGTTATAGCCTGCTGTTTCGAAGGTAAGTGTGGGAACATAATGCTGAAAGGTGAGGGGATAGGTGTATGTGAATTCTGTTGTGAATGAAAGGTTTGTGACAGGCAGGTCTGTTAATCTGAATCCGGCTTTCCAGCTGAAGAAGTTCCACTCATCTTTCATTCCAAAGCGGCTTACGGAGAGTTCATCTATAAAAAGAGTGCCATAAACATGAAGATGTTTTATCTGCCTCGAGCTGATATCGAAATACAACTGTGAATTCATATTGTCGATGCCTGAGGTAAGGGAGTGATCGACTGACTTGTAGAAGAAGAGCGGTATCAGGTAGGCAGGATTCATATTCTCATCGCTGTAGACGATGCTGTTTCCTGCTGATAAATTCAGGTTTTTAAAGGGAGTGAAGGTGAACATGTTTGCCGCTATAAACTTCTTATGGTAGACCTCGCGGTAATCGGTTCCATAGGAGTTTGTTACCCAGTATGAGCTGGTGCTGTCGACAACCTGTGAGTTGAGCCAGCCGTGGAAATAGTTAAAAGAAAACCACTTTACAGGTGTAATCTGCAGCTTTAACTGTGTAAACGACGGATTATTTCCCCCGAAAATATTGGCCCCGTTATAGTTGTTACCCCATTGCTGCCGCTCTTTTACCAGTCCGGCATTACCCCATTTCCATGAATAAGTTACACCACCCTGCATTTCACTCCAGTCGGTGCTTCCCTTAATGTGACCACCTTCTCTGGCAGTAAGATATTCAGGTTTCCCAAGCAAAGGCTTCTCATGATTATCCCTCAGAGAAGCATAAAATCCCCAATTCCCGACATACGCTCTTGCCTCCGCACCATTTCTCCAGTAAGTCGCATTACCGGCAGAATTATTAAACATCTCCCCTCCGAGTATCGGATTTACAGTCAGCGAAAACAACGAATCCCTGTAGTAGAACAGATCCCTGCGTCGTGCGTCGTGCGTCGTGCGTCCCTCGCCCGAAGAAGTTCTCCCGAAAAATGATCGAACCGTTTCGCCGTTGCGCCCTTGAGCCGTTGAGCCACTTAGTTCCTTTCCAAAATCGAGTAAATAAAACTCCAGCTCCTTCTGTTGTCGCGTGTTCAGCTGCTCCTTCTTCTCCTCCGCTTCTTTCAGCTTATTTGCGATATATAGTCTAGAATATGGCTTAACAGCTGAATTGATTTCAATTATCTGGTTATTTGCCAGTTCATCGAGGAAGTTGTAGATGCCGGTGTTGGAGACGGAATGGGGGACTTCCTGGCTAAATATATTTCCATTCCAAACCAGGATATTGAATAATAATATAAGGAAGACAACTTTTTTCAAAGGGTCGGTTAATAATGTAAAGCAAATATATAACTATTTCTGAACTCCTTTATTTTGCCGCACAACCATGCTTTCAGCTTTTTTGCCCCCCAACCCCATTACCGTCAACCTAAGCTTGTGGGATGAATGAGATACTATACAGAAAAATTTCCCCTCCTTTTGAAGGAGGGGTGGTCGGGATGATTGATTATCATATATATACGATATTTTATTTCCCGACCGGGGTGGTTGATTCCCGGTTTCTTTCTTACCATTATTGGTAGAAAAACCAAAACTTCTTTAACATGAAAAGGCTTAAGTTCTTCAGATCGACTCTTGGGAGCAAGTCAACTTCTGCTGGGGCAGAGTTATAACAATCAACCACCCTGGCCGGTAACAGTATTTGTATTCTAATTAAAATTTGGTCCGGCCACCCCTCCTTCAAAAGGAGGGGAAATGTATCAAACACACATTTAATACTTTACATTCAGTTTAGTACTAAACTCTTTCACTATTTTACTATATATAACGTATTAAGTTGACGGCTATGGGGGAAGGGGGGCATATGGTAAGGGCAAAAATCATATCTTTGAACTCCAATAGATTTTAAGCTTAATGAAAGTTCAGAATACAACACCATCAACTGGAAAAATAAAGATTCCGGACGACATTTCGGAAGAAAAATGGTATGCGATATATACCCGTCCGAGGGCGGAGAAACTGGTGTATAACAGGCTTGTGGAGGTTGGTGTGGAGACTTATCTGCCGCTTCAGAAGACTATCAGGACATGGAGCGACAGAAAGAAACTTGTTGAAAAGCCGCTTCTAACTTCTTATCTATTTGTAAAGACTAACAGCAAGAATTTTCCTGTTGTATATAAAACAAACGGGGTTGTTAAGTTCGTGTCATTTGAGGGCCATCCTGTTTCAATCCCGCAGAAGCAGATCGATGTTCTTCGTCTGCTGATCGACAGCAACGCTGAGATTGAAGTATCCTCCGAGAGATTCCAAAAGGGCGATAGTGTTGAGGTCGTAAGCGGAGCTCTTGCCGGACTCACAGGTGAGCTGATAAAAATAGGAACGCATAATCGGTTTGTTGTGAGGATTGACAGGTTGGATCAGAATTTGATTCTTAAGATTCCGAGGACGTTTTTGAAGAAGATTTCAATTTAATTTTTTTATGTACTTTCTTTTTACGCAAAAAGAAAGTACGAAAGAAAAGGCGCCGGAAAAGCCAACTACAACCATTTCCTAATCTTGCCTATCTGGCCAAATTCCTACCAGGAAATGGTTGCAGTTCGCACCTTTTCCGGGGAGCCCGCGCGCCTCTAAAGAGCCGGATTGCTTTTTTGCCCCTAATAGTGAGACCCAATAATTTCTTGGTTTTAAGCCCCCCTTGGGGGGATGGGGGGTGGTTTTCCGGGTTGCCTGCGCGACTATAAAGAACCGGATTGCAATTAGCCACCAATTTTTGCCCCCTTCCCCCTAAAGGGTATAAATCCATCCGCAAATTAGCCCCCTTTGGGAGGGGGGTCAATGCGCCTTGAGCCGGGCAATGTAATATGTATTATAGATGATTAATTTGATAAATTCATTTATATTTACACCTGTTATGTTCCGTTTATGTGAAATATATCACAAAAACAGAACTAAATCAGAGAAATTATGTATATAGAGAGAAAACTTTTTCACAAATTATCAGAATGGAAAACCAGCGGTTTAAGGAAGCCACTTATATTACGGGGAGCAAGACAAACCGGGAAAACATGGCTGTTAAAGGAATTTGCTGAAAAAGAGTTTGAAAATTATGCCTATTTTAATTTTGAGGAACAGCCGGAGCTAAAGCAATTTTTTAGTAATACAAAGGATGTTAAGCGAATAATTCAAAATCTCTCGCTGGTGCATGGCAGATCAATTGAACCGGGCAAATCATTGCTTATTCTCGATGAAATACAGGAATGTAATGAGGCGTTAAACTCACTTAAATATTTCTATGAGAATGCTCCTGATTATTACGTTGTTTGTGCAGGATCATTATTGGGAATTGCACTATCACGTGGAGAGTCTTTTCCTGTCGGAAAGGTTGATTTTCTAGACCTTTTTCCACTTACTTTTTCTGAATTTCTCTCTTCTGCCGATCCAACTCTGTATTCATACCTTGATGGTATAAACGTTCCCGAACCAATTCCTGACATATTCTCAAATCAACTTACTGATAAGTTTAAAATGTACCTGATTTGCGGCGGAATGCCTGAAGTTGCAAGGTCGCTGATAGATACTTATGATGTATCACTAACCCAGAAATTGCTTAAAAATGTTCTTGATGCATATGCCCTTGATTTTTCAAAGTATACAGAAAATAAAACTGTCCCGAAAATTAATCTTGTGTGGAATTCAATTCCTTCCCAGCTTGCAAGAGAAAACAAGAAATTTCTTTATCAGGCAATAAAAGAGGGTGCGCGTGCCAGGGAATACGAGGATGCTTTGCAGTGGCTAATACAGGCAGGACTGGTTTATAAAATTTACCGCAGTAATTCTCCTCACTTACCCCTGTCTGCTTATGACGATTTGTCTTCTTTTAAGATTTATCTGCTCGATACAGGCTTACTGAGGCGCATGGCATTACTCGACCCATCGGCTTTAAAAGAAGGAAATCGGCTATTTACAGAGTTCAAAGGTGCTTTGAGTGAGAACTATGTACTTCAGAGTCTTGTACAACAATTTGAAGGATTGCCAAGGTATTGGACTTCTGATGGTAAAGCTGAAATGGATTTTTTACTTCAGGTAGGGAACGAGGTCATCCCGGTTGAAGTAAAATCAGATCAAAACGTCATCGGGAAAAGTATGACACTTTTCAATAATAAGTTCCAGCCGCGTCTGCGAATAAGATATTCTTTAAGAAATTTAAAGCTGGACGAAGGTTTATTAAATATTCCTTTTTGTAAATTTGATGCTACCACTCAATTAGTAAAGTCAGCAACCAATTCAATTATATTGATTGATAATTATTTGGATGAGAGTGTATTAGCCATCCTTTCCAAAAGGAATATTAATGTGACAGCAGCTATTTATACTTCATCTGTATCAAAACAATTTAAACTCGACTTAAAAACTTTTAATTCTCAATATCCTGCAATCGATGTTCATATATTTACAAAATCACATGATAGGTTTTTGATTATTGACTACAAGATAGTTTATCACATTGGAGCTTCCTTAAAAGACCTTGGTAAAAAGTGGTTTGCCTTTTCAAAAATTGAATTGGATGCAAATGAAATGATAACAAAACTAAATATTAATAGTTACAGGTCTAAGGGATATAGTTAAGAATAGAATCTTGAACCTTGAATTTCTCCCAGCACCCACTGTGTCCACCGTAGCTTCAGCGAAGGTGCAGCACCCAGCATCTACAACCCCAAATCCTTAATCCTGATCTTAATTTTAAATGAATTTGGAACCGGCTTCTCACTGACAAGGATAAGATATCCTCCTCCGCCTGCACCGGATAGCTTCCAGGCAAGGGCGGTGTTTTTATACTGTGAAATGACTTTTTCAATTTCCGGATTTATCATTGCCGGGAACATTCTGATCTGCGCATTAAATGAATCGAGAAAGCCTTTGGAAAACTTTGATATGTTCATCTCCGTCAAACCTTCCCAGGCAAGATCTGCAGCTTCAGTGAGCTTCTGAACATTTTCCTCATTTATATATGTTTCCTTCAAAACATTAAAACCGGCAGGACGTGGCCAGAGTGTTACCATTGAAATCTTATCCTCAAGCCAGTTGATTCTTTTAAGGTCGGTGATGCTGTCAAATTCCGATGGCCAGTATTTGCCTTTCTCATAGTAGAATCTGTTTATTCCCGGCATTGTGATCCCTATTGAGTCCTGTGAACCGCTTACTTCAGGTGTACCGGGATCATTATCATATCTGAAAAGTGTCTTTGCCAGTTTTTCCGGTTTTTCAAGCGGCAGGTGATCATTCCAGAGTTCAATTGCTTTTTTTCGGGTAGAGGTTGCCATTCCTGAACGTTCGTTGAACTCCAGGGTTGGTTCGAGTGATGCTGTAATAGCCGCTCCGGGATGAAATTTTGAAACATATGGCTGGTCGATCCATGTGCCCGCAAGGTCAATCCTGTATGGCATCGGCTTTACTGCACGAAGTGCTGTTGTTGATCTTGCCGGCAGATTTGCATGCGGGATTCTTTTAAGAACTTTGTATTCAATGTTCATCTCGCGGCAAAGAAGTTCCTTGTCGGGAGTGTGACCGTCCTCATTTACTATCAGAATATCAGGTTTCAGAGTCTTTATGTCTTCCAGGAAATCAATCAATCCGCTTCCTCTGTTTATGCTTACATGTTTTACACAGGCAAGGGCACTCAGCATATACAGCCTTTCATCTTCAGAGTTTACAGGTTCGCGGCCCTTGAGCTCCTTAAGTGTTTTATCCGAACCCAGACCAATATATAAATCTCCATATTCTGCAGCTTCTTTTAGAAATGCAATATGACCGGAGTGAAGCATGTCGAAGCAACCGGAGACGAAGACTTTCTTTGTAGCAGGGGTCATCATATATGTTGATTATTCACGAAAAGCAAATTTAGGAAATAATGTGAATTATGTATGATGTATTATAGATGATAGATGATTGGTGGAATGGCGCACGACGCACGACTAACGATAAACAGCAAATAGACAGCCTGGTAATCGGTAATCGGTATTCAGTAATCCGGTTAACGATCAAGATTGGCAATGAATTTTGAATTGTGTATTACTTAACTGTTCCCAGGCTAGTATTTAGGGAGATGTTTAAATGTTCAAATAATGATTATACCAGCTTCTAAGGCCTGAATTCAGGTCAATCTTGTGGGTGAAACCAAGTTTTTTCAGAGCTGAGATATCTGTGACCTTTCGCATTGTACCATCCGGCATTGAAGTATCGAATACTATTTCACCTTGAAATCCTGTTATTTCCTTTGAGTTTAAAAGCAACTTCTTTTATTGATATTTCTTCTCCTGTACCAATATTAATGAAGTGTGGAGGATGATAATCTGCACTTTTATTTACTGATAAATGATAATCGAGAATATCTCTGACATCAATATTTTCAAGAATATAGACACAGGCTTCAGCCATATCCTGTGAATTCATGAATTCCCTCAATGGTCTGCCTGTACCCCAGACTTTAACGATGACATTCTTTCTGCCAGATTGGGGATCAGGCAAATAACCCGGATTTGAGTTTGCTTTAGAATCTTTTTGAAAAGAAACACCAAGTTTCTCAAGGGATTCAATAATTGAATTTATTTCTGATTTGCCTGAGATGTTCCCAATCGGGCGGTTATCCAAATCCTTTCTGATCAAATCCCAGTATTCTTTCTCAAGGCATTTCCCTAAATGAAGTTTTCTAAGTAATGCAGGCAATACATGAGATTTTTCAAGATCAAAATTATCTCCGATACCATAAAGATTTGTTGGCATTACAGAAATGAAATTTGTCTTATATTGTATATTGTATGATTCACACATTTTTAAGCCTGCAATCTTGGCAATTGCATATGGCTCGTTTGTGTGTTCGAGAGGGGAAGAGAGCAAACAGTCTTCCATGAGAGGCTGGGGTGCATTTTTGGGATAAATACAGGTTGAGACAAGGAAGATAAGCTTTTTTACTCCATGCTTCCAGGCAGAGTGGATAACATTTGACTGGATAATCAGGTTATTGTATATGAAATCGGCTCTGTATTTATTGTTTGCATGTATCCCCCCTACCTTTGCTGCTGCTAAAATTACATATTCAGGTAATTCCTTTGAAAAAAATGTATCAACAAGCATTTGATCCGTGAGATCCAGTTCTTCCTGTGTTTTCAGAATCAGATTGGTATAACCTTTTTCCAACAGGGATCTGGTAATTGCAGAACCCACAAGTCCTTTATGTCCTGCTATATAAATCTTTGAGCTGGTTAACATATTCTATTGAGTTATTCAAAATAATTGAAGGTTTTATAACCACCTTTTCTTATATGGCTTTCCTTTTTCATCAATATCAGATCTGACGAAATCATATCTCTGATAAGTCCGTCCAGATCATACTCAGGCATCCACCCAAGCTTATTTCGGGCCTTTGAGGAATCACCTAAGAGAATATCAACTTCTGTTGGTCTGTAATAATTGATATCAACTTTAACTACAACCGGATCAGCTGATATTCTCTTTTTAAACTTCTTTAAAAACTCCTTCCCTGTCTTTTCAATAAATAGCTCCTCATCCAGATTAACGATAATACCTTTCTCATTTTCATTTTTACCGGTAAATCTAATCTCAATCCCAAGTGAATAAAATGTTTTATAAATAAACTCACGAACCTCTGTAGTTACTCCTGTTGCGATAACATAGTCATCAGGTTTTTCCTGTTGAAGCATAAGATACATTGCCTTTACAAAATCTTTTGCATGGCCCCAGTCTCTTTTTGAAGAGAGGTTTCCAATAAAAAGTATATCCTGTAAGCCAAGGACAATCCTGGCAATAGCCCTTGTTATTTTTCTTGTGACAAAAGTTTCGCCACGTATCGGGGATTCGTGATTGAAAAGAATACCATTACTTGCATGCAAACCATATGCTTCTCTGTAGTTAACTGTTATCCAGTAAGCATAAAGTTTCGCTACACCATATGGACTTCTAGGGTAGAAAGGGGTATTCTCATTCTGAGGTACTTCCCGGGCCGCTCCGAATAATTCGCTGGTAGAGGCCTGATATATTTTTGTTTTTTGAGTCAGACCAAGAAGTCTTACAGCCTCCAGAATTCTTAATGTTCCCAGGCCATCAGTATTTGCTGTATATTCAGGGATATCAAAGCTTACCTTGACATGGCTCATCGCTGCAAGATTATAAATCTCATCAGGCTGAACATCATTGATGATCCTGGTAAGATTCATTGAATCTGTAAGATCCCCATAATGAAGGATGAAATCTCTGTTTTCTATATGAGGATCCTGATACAGATGGTCAACACGATCAGTATTAAAAAGTGAACTGCGTCTTTTAATGCCGTGCACAGTATATCCCTTTTTAAGCAAAAATTCAGCCAGATAAGCTCCATCCTGACCGGTCACACCACTGATTAATGCTATTTTACCCATTGAATTAGTCCAGAATTAATTGTTTTACCTATTAATTAAAAATCTGTTATGATCTGCAATCTTTTTAACATGGAAATATGTTGAATTTTCAGGAGTTAAAAAACCAGCTATAAAGTTTAATGTTGTTTTATTATAATATTGCAATAGTTAGTTTACCAATTGCCAACCTATTTACCTGTTATTCTTTATCAGATAAATATGGGACTGAAATCTTATTATTTGAAAAATGGTAATCCGTTTGCCCCGGTTCTGATTTTATAGGTAAAAGTAAAATTCAAAAGATAATATGCATCATTGAATTTCGAATAACGGGAACTGTAACCATCGAGGTTATCAGTAAATGCATATCGGCCTCCAAACTCTAAGCCAAAATTGAAGTATCTCGAGTATATAAGATTGGCACCAAGACCAGCAGGAATTATTGCAGCCGCACCCGTCTTATCATTTATATATGGGGTCAATTTTTCATTAGGGAGAATAGTATACGCAACCATTCCAACTCCTGTGAAAAAATATAAATCGATCTTTGAGAAAATAGATCGTTCGGTAACAATCCTTTTTTTTCTGTTTCCTCTCCCGTTAATCGTGGAAAGTAACAGATGGTATTCACCAACCAGGGACGGCTCAAAGAAAAGTGTCGAAGACTCAAATCCTCTTTTAATATTTGATCCCCTTTCATCTATTGCATGAAAATATCCAAATGCAAAACTACCTCTTGCTGATAGTTTGTCTGAGATT
The DNA here is from genome assembly GCA_016709865.1 of Bacteroidales bacterium. Taxonomy (NCBI): domain Bacteria; kingdom Pseudomonadati; phylum Bacteroidota; class Bacteroidia; order Bacteroidales; species Bacteroidales bacterium. The sequence goes on along the minus strand of JADJLX010000004.1, from coordinate 16,562 downwards.
TTGAATTTAACACTTGGATTTAAGTTAGCTCTTGTTTGCCTGTAGGTAATATCTTTTAAGCCTATAATATTTTTCCCCGGCGAAAAGCCACCAATATCACCGAATATTTGTGTAAACCCGCCTCCAAGAGAGAGTTCATACCTTCTCAGTTTCCATAGATTTACATCTTTGGCTGAAGGGTCATATCTCCACGGATTTACTGACTGTGCATTAACATCGAGAATTAGCAGAAAAAGAAAGTAAAGAATCAGGAGGTGTTTATTCATATTCTGCTTATTTTCTCATTGAAATTTGTTTTCGAAAGGACAAATCTATACTAAAGAGTTTAAGAGAACACGAAGTTATTCAAAAAATCTCATACCTCAAAATTGGTGAATTAACTGAATGGTTTATCTCCAAACGGACTCTGAAAGGGCTCTGAACTTCCCCCTTTACTGCCTCCAAGTGGAGGCGGGTCTTCAGGTTGTGATGCCATTTGAAGAGAGATCGTGTTATCGAGATCAATCTTTAATATTTCAGGTATGATATAGACTTTTTTATTCACAGGACAAATCTAAAAATATTTTTATTAATCTAAATAACAACAATTTTTGATACCAGCGACAGGCTATTATTTGTAATCCTGATAATATATATTCCCTTTGAAAGGATTACAGGTAACTGTATAGTCTGACCAGCTGTAAGGAAGATATTATTGTCATTATAAACAGGCTTGCCCTGTAAGTCGTAAATAACCAGATTATACTTCTCTGATGAAATTTCAGAAGGTGTATTAATATAAAGATAATTATTATTATACCAGGTTTTGAAATTCTGATCGATCGGTTTCTCTATTTCGGTTGTAATATTAGTTTCACCGATAATCAGCTGGAAATCAGTATATGTTCCTGCCAATGATGTAAATGTATATGTTGCATCTTTGCTAAGATTAGTTTCAATGTTTCCGTGCTTCAGTACAACTTTTATCCCCTCAAGATTTTCAAACTCACTAATGCTGATACTCTGCGTTCCGGCTTCTCTTACAATGACTTTTAAAGGAAGTATTACAGCCTCGGTTTCTGGACCCCTGACAGCTTTCATAAAATAATCTGTACCACCGGTATTAATGTCTATACTTGGTAAAGTACTTGATCCATACAACTTGTAAGCATCATAATGCTCATTGTAAGCAGCGGTGGCATCATCAATCAACATAGCAACTGTCTCGTCTGTTTTTAAACCTGAGGTTAAAACAAGTTTGACTTTCTGTATATAAAGACCTCCTTTTTCAGATTTTTCAGACGTCGCTTCAGATCCTTTATGTGCCGATCTGGCATCTGATGCTGATCCCGTTTTTGACGTGACTGGTAATGTAAGAGAAGAAGGACCTCCGGAGGAAACTTTAACATAGAAGCCAGTCATAGGGGGTAAAATATCTGTATAACCGCCAGAGGAGCCTGTGTTGGTTAAAACATTCCAATAGCCATAAGTTCCATTGTTATTGTAATATACTGTATTTGAGATGCCGGCGACCACTGTTCCCAGTCCTGCAATTCCATTAAGATCGTAATTACAAGGGTATGGATTTCCAATGAGATTCCATCCGGCGCCTGCATTCCCGGGGGTGTATGACAGACTAAATAAGTGCTCAGTTGCATTTAGTTGTCCGGTGAATTTCAGTATATCATCTCCTCCATTCAGAAAAATATTATAACCGTAATCTGAGACAAGTGATGTGAATCCGGGAGGTACTCCGGGATAATTATGGAAATACTGCCATCCCTGATTTTTTGTGGTAACAGCAAATGGTTCACGGTAACGCAAAAGATCGCCGTTAAAATTTGTAATACCTAGTGCAGTTTGTACTTCTGCTACTGTAGGAACAGTTCCTATTGTCATTGTTGCTACGGGAGGCACAAAATAATGGAACCTTCCAACGCCTGGACTAACCAGACCTCCTGTCAGGTACAATTCGACTGTAGCCGGAACAGAAGCAGTATTATTTACCAGATTACCATCGCCGGTAGCATCTGATTTGATAACAAGACCGGTGATTCCGGCATTATTTGTAATTGTACCATTAACCCTGAGTGCGCCACCGGCTGCTACGGTAAGTATGGCCCCTGAATTTATTGTGAGATTTTCACATTCTGCAGGAGTGGCCGGAGGTTCATTTACGATAGGATCATTTGCAACATCTGTTATAATAACATCACTCGAAGCAGGAGGAACTGAAATATAGTTCCAGTTGGCAGGAACACTCCAGTCTGTTCCGGCTGAGCCCATCCAAATCCATGCTCCGGGAGCTACAGTGTATTCGTAGGCTCCCATCGAAGGGAAGGTGACGGACCGTGTGGTACCAGCATAATCTGTTGTTATTCCAGTGCCGGTAACCGCGACTAGTGAAGCTTCTGATGGTAGGTAATTAAGTGCTGCTGTTCCGCCGGCATTTGAAAGTAGAGGATTAACTGCAAAACTGTTGACATCCTGACCAGTTACAACAGGTAATGTTGTTTTAGGTGTACCATAAAAACCTAATGTGCTGCCGTCCCCTGACACAAAGTAGTCATTAAAATCGCAATTCAGAGTTCCTCCGGCGGTAAGTATATAAATCGCAAAATGCAGATTTGATCCTCCTGTTGTTGAACGCGCGTTAAAGAATATATTATTTCTGAAATTCCTGGTATTTGTTGTAGCAGCACTGTATAATGCATATGACTTATTTGTTCCGCCTCCCAGATTGCCACCTATATACACAGTATTGAAATACAGGCTATTATTGTTTCCGGCTGCCCCGGTTTCATATATACCATAAATATCTGTTGCGGTGGTGCCATTAAGAGTAATTATGTTATTAGAGTAGGTTGTTAATCCTGATGAAATCTTAATACCATATATAGAAGCAGAGGATCCATTAGCTACAGAGAGGCTGTGAATAAAGTTTTCTCTAACTTCATTCCCTGCGGTGCTGCCTACATAATAGATACCTATTACACTGCCAACGAATGAGGAATAGGTATTAGACAGATTATAAATAGTATTACCTGTAAGGCTTTTTGGTGTCACTCCGAAAAGTGCAATTCCGCAAACTGATGCAATCTGGATCACCGCATCATTTGCATTGGCAATTGTTAAGTTATAAATAGTGTTTGATGAGATAATATTCGTTCCTGTGGCAGAATAGATTCCGGTAATTCGACCACGGCTCGAAACAGAAGTGTTGGATACAGCATTAGTAAGATTAGCTATTGTATTATTACTGATAGTTATTGTTCCGGACCCGAGGTTATTAATTCCAAAAACGGTTTGTGCATTCGCAGTTGAAGCAGAACTAGCATTAATACTATTCGCAGTTATGGAACTTCCAATTGTGTTGTCGCTTATATTGGTTGTTCCGGTAGTACCTGTTTTGTTTATCCCGATAATGCTAGCTGCTAAAGTTGAAGCTGTGGAAGAGGAAATTGAGCCGATTATATTATTTTGGCAGTCAACAGTACCTGTTGTTGCAATATTAATTCCATAGAGAGTTGAGTTTGTTGTACCGGCAGTTAGTGTGATAGAGCCGGTCCCGGTTGCATCACCAATAGTATTCCCGGTTGATGTTCCTATATTCACAGCCCCTCCTGCAATGTGGATTCCTGTCCAGTTCGCATTTGTTGAATTTGACCAGGAAAAGTTTTTAATAGTGTTATTTTGAATACTGCTTGCCGTTCCTGTTCCTACATTTAAGCTGATTGCAAAAAATGCATTATTAGCAGCATTAGTTTTGGTCCAGGCTAATCCCCCACATAAAGCTGATCTCCCTCCAATATAGTTATCTGAGACAGTAAAACCTGTACCTGATGTGTTATCAATCTTAATGATATTATACGTAACAGATGCAGATGGAACAAATGATCCTGTTTCATAAAAGCTGTTTCCCGAAATTGTACAAGAGGTTGTGTTTGAAGCAAAAAGAACACCATTTGAAGCAGTGCCATGCTTCAGAAAGTCAAAAATATTGTTATCGCTGATTATGTTTCCGCTGTTTTCCTGCCCTGAAGTTCCGGCAGAATAAATAACATTGACAGGTCTTCCGGCAGGGTCGGCTGTAATATTGTTTAAACCGATTGTATTTCCATCGTTACCTGTTCCTATTCCGGAAGTTGAGAAAAAGATTACACCACCGGCAGTATTGGTCGACGATCCCATTATAGTGCTATATCTTATGATATTAGTGGAAGCATCGTTTATAAATTGGATTGTTGAGGCAGAAGTTCCTGTGTTTATGTTGGTTATAACAAGGTCAATAGCTGAACCTACTCCATTTACTCTACCATCGATTGTCACATTAGTTGCCCCATTCAGAATAATCAAAGGTGCATCAAAATCTCCGGTTATTGAAAGACCTGAACTGGTAGGATATATTGTTACTGATGTATAACCTTGTGAGCCGCCATAACCGCTCTCGAATAGTTCAGCAGGAGCATATTCTGATGTGTTGTCTATTATCTGAAGGGTGATTACTCCGGTAAGAATTCCACTATTAATATCAAAAAATGCATCAAGTAATGTTGGATAATCAGCCCCGTTTGTACCAACGGTTTTGGTATCATCGCCAATTAAATTAACTGGCAGTGTAAGTATCAATAGAATATATACAATTAGCTTCTTCATATAAGACCCTAATTATTAGACCCTGAAACCACCACTTGGGTTGCATCAGAATCATATTAATCATATCTTAAGATACAATAATCCTAATTTACAATGACAAAAATACCATTTTATTCCATATTAACAAATTCAAGACTGAAACTTAGGTTAAGGTTAAGGTTAAGGTTTAGAGACTCTTAACCTCAGCCTCAGCCTCAGCTGGTTATTCTGATTTCTTTAAGTATTCAAATATATTCAGACCTATAGTGATCTCATGATTATTAAAGGCCCCCATAACAACATTAGTTGCAAAATTGAAATTATAACCAATTTTCAGACCTTTGTTAATACTTGCTCCGGCTCCGAATCCTATAATTGCAGGATCGCGGTAAACCAAACTGCCCCAGAACTTTTTAAGATACATTACCTGAGTGGCTATTTCAAACTGGCTTTTAATATACTTACCTCCCCTTACAATAAGAAGCGGAGTTAAATCCCAGTCTTCATTTATATTGTAAATATAAGTGGCATGAAACTGGTAATTGGCAAGCGGGTTATACTTCAGACTAACCTCTTTATAACTGGCATCACCAAGCGAGATATTTGAAAACATAAATCCGGCCTCGGCTCCTTTCCATGTCCATACAGCCGAGAAGTCACTCATGAATTTCAGTTTTGAATTTATATCCAGGCTTACTAATGCAGGGTCAATTGTATAGTCGGGATCATTATAATAATCTAGCAGGTTAAGTTTGTTCCTGTAAAATCCCATCGACAAACCAAACATAATATGGTGATCCTGATTAACCAGAAGATTATATGAATATGACCCCAGAATATAGAGCTGACTGAATATTCCTGCCTTATCATAAATGATTTTTCCCCCGAAACCTGCATTCTTCATGGAAGGAAGCAGATCGCTGTAAGAGATCCTGACTGTCTTTGGCCCTCCGTCAATTCCAGTCCAGTCGCTCCTGTACCCCATGAAGAGATATTTCGCATTGTAATTCCCGGCATATGATGGAGCAAGTGAGTACCTGTCCATGTAGTAGTTTTCGGAGATTGGGACTTGCTGGGCGCTTGATATTGCTCCTATTAAGATACTGGTAATTAAGATTATTAACTTTTTCATATATTTATTATTATAGACTAACGACTCTCGACGCACGACTCACGGGAAATCCATTCTTCTTCTTCCTTGAGTCGAGTGCCTTGTGTCGTGTGTCGTTTTATCTGACAATATTCACCGTCCCCTTAACCATCCCCGCATTCTCAGTATCAATTATAAAGTAATAAGGTCCCTCAGGAAGGGAAGAGCCGTTTGATGTCCCATCCCAAAGATTGTTGTAGTCAGGATCGGCAAACACAAGTTTGCCCCACCTGTTAAACACCCTTACATCGCATTTACCCCAGGTAACAAGATCCGGTAATTCCCAGTAATCATTAAATCCGTCATTATTTGGCGTGAAAAGATGCATTATATCTTTATGTGTGGAGTATATTTCAACTGTGACAAACGCCTCCGCTGCATCCCAGTTCAGATCGCCGGGATGAAATGCGCGGATCTGCACATTCCCTTTTGATACTCCTGTAAGTTCATTCCCGGATACAGTTGCCAGAGAAGCATCCATACTTTCAAATTGTACAGTAAGTCCTGATGATGAGGTTGCCGCAAGTGTATATTTATCTCCTACAAGTAATTTTTCCGGGAAGCCTGAAAATGTTATTGTCTGCTGAAGTCTAGTGATTGTTAGTTTACCCGGGATATATATATAGGTATAGTTATTATCACTTCCTCCGGAGATTGTAATCGGATAATCGCCATTTGTTGAGTTCTGAAGTGCAGTTGTCTGAATGGAAGGCAAAACATCGAGTACCGATTGCGTTTCTCCATTTACGAATCCTGCAATACTATATGTCAGTACAGGATTCTGAGCCTGGTACAGTTTTGATTTGTTCTCGGCTGTAAAAGTTAATGCTGCCTTAGCTACTGTGAGTGACCTGGATACAGAAGGAGCAGGGTTATAGTTCCCATCCCCGTTTTGCGAAGCAGTTATAATTGCGTTTCCTGCACCTGTTATATGAATTACTCCTCCTGAAATGCTTGCAACCGAAAGATTATCACTGACTAATGATACACTTAATCCGGAACTAGCAGTGGCTGCAGGTGCAAAATCAGAATCTCCGTATGTCTTATCCGATAAAGAGCTAAAGGTTATTGTCTGATCTGATTTGCTGATAGTGAGAACACCGTCAATATATGTGAAAATATAATTATTATCTATGGCTCCTGAAGGGGTTAGCACATACGATCCGGCCGGACTCGCAGCAGTGGCAATTGTTGTTACAGAAGGAGGAGTAGACGAAGCCAGGTCCCCATTAACCAGCCCTGTATAGGTAACTGTGAAAACCGGCAAAGCTGAGCCATAGATTATACTTTTATTATCTGCAATTATCGTTAGCGGGACTTTGTCAACAGTTAGTGTACCTGCAACATAACTTATATTGTAATTTGAATCGGCCGCACCGGATACTGTAATAGTATAGGTTCCGGCAGGACTTGCAGCAGTGGCAGTTGATGTTATAGCCGGAGGAGTAGCAGCAGTAACATCTCCATTAACAAGTCCGGAATAAGTAAAGGTAAGTACCGGTAATGCAGCTCCGTAATTCTTACTCTTATTCTCAGCAGTGATTGTCAATGGAACTCTGTCAACAGTTAAAATTCCGGTACCATAGCTTATCGTATAATTTGGATCGGCAGCACCTGATACAGTTATATTATATGTACCGGCTGGACTGGCAGCAGTTGCAGCCGTTGTTACTGTTGGAAGAGTTGCAGTAGCAATGTCTCCATTCACAAGTCCGGAATATGTGAAGGTTAGTGCAGGTAATACGGCACCATAATTCTTGCTTTTGTTGTCGGCCGTTATTGTTAACAGAACTTTGTCGACAGTTAATATTCCAGCAGAGTAACTTATAGTATAATTAGGATCAGCAGCACCTGAAGCAGTTATGGGATAAGTCCCGGCAGGACTTGATGCTGTTGCTGTTGTGGTTACAGCCGGAGGAGTTGCGGTTACAATATCGCCATTCACGAGGCCTGTAAAAGCATAAGTCAGAAGGGGCAATGCTGCGCCATAATTTTTGCTCTTATTGTCAGGTGTAATAGTCAATGGTACTTTATCGACTGTTAATGTTCCTGCAACATAGCTTATATTATAGTTTGGATCAGCAGCACCGGATGCAGTAATAGGGTAGGTCCCTGCATCAGAACTTTGTAGACCAGTGGTCGTGACCACGGGCAATGTTGAAGTAGCCACATCACCATTTACCAAACCTGTGTAAGTAAAGGTAAGAACAGGCAACGGATCGCCATAGTTTTTGACCTTATTGTCAGCTGTTATTGTCAGAGACACTTTGTCGATAGTTAATGTACCGTCAACATAACTTATGTTGTAGTTCGGATCAGAAGCACCTGAAGCTGTTATGGGATAAGTCCCTGCAGGACTTGCTGCAGTTGCTGTTGTATTAATTGCAGGAGGAGTTGCTGCAGCCAGATCACCATTAACCAGTCCGGTATAAGTTACAGTAAGTGAAGGTAAAGCAGCTCCGTAATTCTTGCTCTTATTGTCAGCTGTTATTGTCAATGGTACTTTATTAACAGTTAAGACTCCTGGTACATAGGTTATTGTGTAGTTAGGATCAGCTGCCCCAGAAGCAGTAATAGCATAAGTTCCTGCCGGACTTGCTGCAGTTGCCGTTGTAGTTACTGTCGGAGGAGTTGCTGTTGCAAGATCTCCGTTCACCAAACCGGTATAAGTAAAGGTAAGTACAGGTAATGCATCACCATAGTTCTTACTCTTGTTTTCTGCAGTTATAGTAAGGGCTTTAGGATTTACAGTTATACTGAATTCAGCTGAATTTGCTTCATTACATGTTCCGCTTTTAACTACAGCTCTGTACCCCCAGGTTCCTGATGGTACAGGTGTTTCCGAATATGTGGCATTTGTATTGGCTATTGTAGTCCAGCTGCCTGAATTGTATCGTTTTTCCCAGCGCTGTATTGTTCCAGTATAACCTGATAATGTCATGATTCCGGATGAAGAACCGTATACAATGGAAGAGGTACCGCTGATTGTTCCTCCATTGCTGGGAGGATAAACATTTACTAATTCCTTATCTGTTAACTCTGCAGAGCAGCTTGTTGTGCCATTTATTGCCAGAACATTATAAAGGATATTAAATGTCATTGCACCGGTAGGAAGGTTGATTGTTCCTCCGTCGCCGGCAACAGGAGCACCAACAAGTTCATTTGCATTGTCATTTCTTAACTGGTAGTTTACCCCGCTCTGTGATAACGCAACTGTTACATTTCCTGAAGTTCCTGAACAAATTGTACCGGGACCGCCAACAGATAAGCCTATAGTTGGCAGAGGATTGACCGTCAAAAGTTTTGTCTGGGTTAATTGAGCAGAACAATTTGTAACTGAATTGGTAGCAAGTACGTTAAAAGTTGTTGTTGTTACCAGGTTACCGGTCGGAAGGTTGATAGTTCCGGAGGTGCCTGCTACAGGTGAACCGACATTTGTAACCCCATTTCTTAACTGGTAATTCACTCCGGCTTCGGATAAGGCAACTGTAATATTTGTACCCGTGCCGTAACATACTTCATTTGCACCGCCAACTGTTAATCCGATTGCAGGTAATGGATTGACTGTAACCATCAGCACATTCGATTCAGCAGCACCTGTCCAGTCGCCCACTCCTATACATGAAACCCTTGCAAGTCGTTTGTACCAGGTGGTCTGATTTATAACACCCGGATTATATGTTGCCGAGTTGCTTGATGCAATATCAGAAAAGCCCGAACCGGCTCCGGTTATCGATTCCTGCCATTTATATTCCAGGGACGCACCCGAGTACCCGGAAGCAGGAGTCGTGCTTGTAAATGCAGCAGGATCGAAAGGTACACAGCCGCTTTGTGCAGCAGCTATTGTTCCTCCGCTTGTGGGATTACTGCATGAGCCTCCTTCAAATGCTCCCATTGTGAGAGGGGCAACCCTGAGAGCTCCATTGAAATCGTTTAAGATACCCGTTCCTGCCACTGCCGTGAGGAGGGCCCCGGGAATATAGTCTTCAGGCAATAGTCCGCCTGCATTTGTAAATGACGGAATTGTTTCAAGACTGTTTACATCCTGACCTGTCGCAATTTTCCATGTCGCAAGGGATGTAACATCACCGGCAAAATATCCTAAAACACCTCCGGTTCCTGGTGCGTAATAGTCATTGTAATCAGTTGTAATTGTCCCTCCGGCTGTTGCTATATAAATAGAATAGTGTTTTCCGCTTGCTCCGCTGTTTGAACGTCCATTATTCAGGATATTATTTCTGAAATCCCTGGTATTTGTTGTAACAGCACTGTACAAAGCATGGCTGTTACCTGCCCCTGATGTCGGAGCACCACTTATATATATCGTGTTATAATAGAGGTTGTTATTATTTGCTGCTGCACCTGTTTCATAAATCCCGGTAATAGTAACGGGGGTATTTCCTCCAAGGCTTATAATATTATTTGAATAGGTTGCTGCCCCTGCAGCCATCTGGATCCCATAAATACTTGCCAGAGGAGCTGTAACTGTTGCTCCTGTGGCGGAAAGACTGTGTACGAAATTTCCGCTGACAATATTTGCACCTGTGCTTCCTGTAAAATATAGTCCTGTCACATTTCCTTTAAAAGAACTGTATGTATTTGACAAATTGTAAATATCATTTCCTGTAATGGTTTTTAAAGTAGAGCCGGTAAGACAGATTCCACAAACAGAGGAGGTATTGGTTATTGAAGTGTTTGCATTTGCTATAGTTAATTCATGAATAGTATTGTTTGATATTGTGTTTGTACCATTCGACGACCTGATGCCATTTATTAAACCTAAAGTAGCTTCTGTTGAATTTGTAGTTGTGTTTGTAAGATTTACAATACTGTTACCGATTATTGAAATATTCCCTGAACCGGCGTTGCTGATACCAATAACACTCTGGGCAAATGAAGTACTAACTGAGCTTGCCTGAATGCTGTTAGCCTGAGTAAGACTACCAATTATATTATTATTGATTGTTGTTGTTCCGGCAGCTGTTTTATTAATACCAATAAAGTTGAAAGAGTTCCCAGGTCCGGCGGAAGTTGTTATAGATCCGATTGTATTGTTCTGACAATCAACAGTTCCGGTACCGGATATATTTATTCCATATGCAAAAGCATTAGGATTCCCGGAAGAGACAATAATAGAACCGGTGCCTGTTGAAGCACCAATTATATTACCTGTTGTTGTTCCAATATTCACATCCCCGCCTGCAACATGGATCCCTGTCCAGTTAGCAAAGGATGAATTTGCCCAGTTAAAGTTTTTTATAGTATTTTCCTGAACGCTACTTACAGTTCCAGTTCCAACATTAAGATATATGCCATAAAAGACATTATTCTTTGCATTGGTTTTGGACCATAAACCAACGCAGGAAGGAGAGCTTCCTCCAATAAAGTTTCCCGACACAGTAAAAGATATACCTGTATTATTGATTATGATGGCATTATAGGTAACTGTGGGTGTACCGGCAGGTGCAAATGATGTTGTCTCATAAAAACTGTTGCCAGTAATGGACCAGGCAGTTGAGTTGTCAGAAATGTTTATACCATTTGAAGTTCCGTTCACCAATAATGAAGGTGAAAAAAAGTCATAAAGTGAATTGTTGCTGATAATGTTTCCACTGTTTTCCTTTCCTGAAGTTCCTGCGGAATAAATTGTATTTACTGGTCTCCCTGCAGGATCACCTGTAATGTTATTTAAATCAATTGTATTTCCATCGTTTCCATTTCCTGTACCAGCTGTTGAAAAAAATATTACACCACCGGCAATATTTGTTGATGACCCCATAATGGTGCAATACTTAACAGTATTATTGGAAGCATCGTTTATAAATTGAATTGTTGAAGCAGAAGTTCCGGTGTTTATGTTGGTGATTATAAGGTCCGGTGTTATCCCTGTGGCGTTCAAACGTCCGTCAAATGTTACATTGGTGGCTCCGTTTAAGTTAATAAGAGGGCCGTCAAAATCTCCGTTGATTGAAAAGCCTGAAGCTGTTGGATAAATTGTTATTGAAGTATAACCCGGAGAGCCCCCATAACCACTCTCAAAAAGTTCAGCGGTGGAGGATTCAGTTGTGTTGTCAATTATCTGGAGTATGATCTCTCCTTCCAGTATTCCACTATTAATATCAAAAAAAGCATCATTTAATGTCGGATAATCGGCACCGGATGTACCTACTGTTTTGATGATTGTCTGAGCCAGAATGCCTGTCGGAAGAGCCAACAGCAAAATAGTGTATATAATTAGTTTCTTCATTTTGTCACCGGTTTCATATTAGACTTTATTTTCACATCCTCGGTTGCTTTTGAATTTGTGATTCACAACATCGATTTTTCCAAAACATGTTAAGATACGCAAAAATACTAATTATTAAGGCAAGAGCGAAAGAGTATTTTCAGTGATCAGGAATGAGGGATCCGGGATTAGGAAGTTTCTGGTGCGTGGTGCAAGGTGCATGGTGCAGACCCTGTATCCTGCACCCCGCACCCTGCACCGCCCTTAAACCAGCCACCAGAGCTTGCCAATCCTTGGCAGATATCTCAGTACAGCCTCTGCCTTACCGCATCTATACCTCTTTGTCATCCATATGAGTGTTGGGAAAGTATCGCCGATAATAAACCGCATTCTGTATCTTGCAGGAATGGATCTGATATTTCTTTTATACGCCGCTTTCCTGAATTCCGGTTTGCCGCTTTGGATGGGTTCTTCAATAAAGTTATCAGGGAATTGAATCTGACTTTCTCTGCTAAGCATGAGAAGATCAGTGTAAAGTCGCAGCTGGCATTCTCCTCCCGACATGTGGTGTTTAAAATGATCCGTAAGATGTCTAAGCTGCCACTTATCGGAAAGTATTAATGCCCTGGTTTCTCCTATTTTTATCTCCCTTGCGTCTGAAAACAAATCATCCGTTTTATTAACTTCTGAATTTTCATCTTCGAAAAGATTGTCATGGATCTCAAGCGTGTAACCATCTTTATACAGGGCCGGGAGATGACGACCAATATTGAATGTTATTTTCCTGAAAAGAGGTGATTTAAATGGCTCCTGCGCGAACCCTTTTTCCTGCAGCAGATACCATGCTTTGATGGAATCCTCCGGACTTATATAGATGTCGTTATCATTCATCTGTCTTAATCCGGCAGCACCATAAACAGTGTGTTCCAGCGCCATCCCTTTCAACAGAATATGCCTTATTCCGGCACTTTCAAGTATAGTATTTACCTCTTTCCATCTTTCTGTAAGCCATAGTTCCTGGATCATGCTTTTTCTATAACCGTTTTCAAGAAAAGACATTTCATTCTTTGGAACAAATCCTTCGAGCTTTGCAGCTTTTATATTATATGCGGCGAGGGCTATTATTCCGTGAGAGTTTATGAGTTTTGTAAAATAAGGCCAGTCTTTTATCTCCGAAAGAAGCCGGGATTGACTCCGGTACTTTTCTGAATAGGGGTAGTGGCATAGGAGGAGGAGCAGTTCTTTCATATTCACAAGGCTAAGTAGGATATTTTTGGGAGGAATGAGGGATGAGGAATTAGGGATCGGGAAGGGATCAGGGATGAGGGATCAGGATCAGGTCAGAGGTCAGGGATCAGGGATCAATCCGGATGAGGTCTGGGAGGAAAAACCTGTTCCCTGTTTTCTGTTTCCTGTTCCCTGTTCCCTGTTCTCTTCTCCCCCCAAAGCAACCTTTCATTACAAATCTGTCATTTACCCAACTTGATTTGGAATCCTAAATAAATCGAGAAAAGTTGTTACTCATTAACCTGACCTGATGATCGGTACTCTCATTACATCGCAGACACGTATAAAGCTGCTTAAGAAGTTCTTTCTTAACAGCAGCACACGTGCACACCTGCGTGGACTTGAGTCTGAGTTCGGGGAGTCATCTAATTCAATTCGTATTGAGCTTAACAGGTTTGAAGAGGCCGGACTGCTTAATTCTCTGAGAGATGGTAATAAGAAGATTTATCAGGCAAATAGGAGTCACCCTTTGTTTAAGGATATTCATGATATCATTTTAAAGGAAGCAGGCATTGACAGGGTAATTGAAAAGGTCATTCATCGTCTTGGGAACTTGTTATCGGTTTACCTGGTTGGTGATTTTGCCCGCGGCAAGGACAGCAAAGTAATAGAGCTTATTCTGATAGGCGATAGTATTGACCGTGAGTACCTTGCAAAAAAAGTATCACAGGCCGAGGAACTTGTCGGACGGAAAGTAAGTTATACAATATTAAATTCAATTGAAGCAGACAGGGAACTTGGTCTTTATAAGCCAGCGGACCTCCTGCCTCTCTGGAATATAAATGAAGTTGAACTGGTAGCAAAATAAAGGGTTGCTGTTACCTTGTTGCGTTTGTTAAAGCAATGAAAAACAGCAAAATATCGCCTTGTTAGGCCATTTGGAAAGATGGGACTGACGGGGCGGGCGCTTGCCGGAGGGCAAGCGTAGAGCGGTTAGAAGATAGCGTAGAGCGTAGAGCGTAGAGCGTAGCAGTGAGAAGAAAGCATAGAGAACTTTAAATATGACCAGAATTGGCAGAAAAGGAACACACAAAATCTTATAAGATGATTTTATCCATTATTAACAATGCTAATAAATATGCCTTTAATTTTAACTTTACTTTTCGCTCTACGCTCTACGCTCTTTAAGTTATGGGCAAGATTGAGAGTTTTAAAGACTTAATTGTATATCAGAAGGCATATAAACTAGCTATGGAGATTTTTGAGATCTCAAAAAGTTTTCCAAAAGAAGAGAAATATTCATTGACGGACCAAATAAGAAGATCATCCAGATCTGTAACTGCATGTATTGCAGAAGCGTGGGCAAAGAGGAGATATGAGAAGTCTTTTATTAATAAATTAACAGACTCTTTAGGTGAAGAATTTGAAACTGAGACATGGCTCGATTATTCACTGGATTGTAAATATATTAGCAAAGAAATTAACAACAGATTAACCAGTGAATATGCAGAAGTTCGGAAAATTCTGATTTCGATGATAAACAATGCTGACAAATGGTGCCTTTAGTTATAACTCAACACTCTACACTCTACGCTCAACACTCTACGCTCTACGCTTTACGCTCTCCGCTTTACGCTCTCCGCTCAACCTCAACCTCAACCTCAACATAGTTTAACGTGGATAAATCACTGGAAATAAAGCTAAAAGGAATGCTTTGGGATCTGCCATCCGGGAAAAGAGATAAACTTCTTCGTCAGATAATGAAAAACCCGCAACAGGCTCTACTAGATGAACAAATGTTGATTCGTGCACTGAATAGTCTTAACTGGTATGAATTAATACAGCTTCTGGGTAATAATGATTTACTGCAGCTACTTTCAGAGAGCGCTATAAGCAAACTCTATCCCCGCCAGCGTCAGATATATTACAGAAATGCAAAAAGATTATTATCAAAATATACTTTATCCTCTGCAGGATAAGATATTGCGTATTATAGAAAATCTTCCGGTTGATTTTTATTTAACAGGAGGAACAGCTTTAAGCAGGGCCTACCTGAATCATCGTTACTCAGATGATCTTGATTTTTTTGTTAATCAAAATTCCAATTTTGAGAAACAGGTAGAACTGATTCTGACATCAATTCGGAGTAAGAAACTAAAGACTGAAGTTGCTGTAACAGGTGAGAGTTTTACCAGAGTTTTTGTTCATCAGAATGAAGCAATTTTGAAAAATAGATTTTGTAAACGATATTCAGTACCGGACAGGAACTCATATAGCCACAAAACTCTTCAAGACAGATATCATTGAAAATATACTCTCGAATAAACTTACTGCATTAAGCAGGCATTCGGAAAAGGATGTTGTAGATTTGGTTTTTATAGCATTGAACTATCAATTTAGCTGGGTTGACATTGTTAAAGAGGCATCTGAAAAGGATATGTGGATTAATGCAGTTGAAGCATCAAAAATTCTTGATAGTTTTCCACTCGAAAAATTAGATGATATTAACTGGACAGTTCCGCCAGATGTAATTGCTTTTGAAAAACAACTTCGGGAACTAATAAAAGATTTATTACTTGGTCAACAGAATTCTCTTTTTAATTCCACTCAACACTAATAGCACAAGTACTCTTTCATCTTTACGCTCTACGCTTTACGCTCAACCTCAACCTCAACCTCAACCTCATACTATGAAACGCATCCTCCCCTAATCGCTATTGCAGTTTTAGTTCTGGCCTCCTGTACCTCGCAAAAGAAACTTACTTACCTGAATAACCTTCCTGAACTTGACGGACAGGAGCAGTTCGCAATGGAATTGCCGGATTACAAAATCCAGCAACGGGATATTCTGTATATTACTGCAAAGGCTATGGCCACTGACGGAAGAATTCAGGATTTTCTTTCCTCTTTCAGGTATGTGGCGGAAGCCAGGTTCAGGGGGAGGGTGGAGGCTATCTATATGGATATGATGTAAATACAGACGGCACTATTTTGATCCCTGTTATAGGAAGAATAAAAGTGGGAGGGTTTACAATACAGGAAGCGAGGAGTATAATTCAAGAAAGTGTTGACAAAGTTTATAATAGCACAACGGTGGAATGCAAGTTGCTTAGTTTTAAGTTTACAGTAATTGGAGAAGTCAAAGGTCCTGGCACATATATAAACTATAATAACTATCTGACAGTTCTTGAAGCAATTGGGCGTGCAGGAGGAGTAGGAGATTTCGGAAACAGGAACCGAGTTCTTGTAATACGACCCGTAAAAGAGGGTTCAAAAACTTATAGATTAAATCTGCAGGATAAAAGTATACTATCATCAGAGGCTTACTTTCTCCTTCCAAATGAT